>CAZPXJ010000027.1:0-22979 GCA_964590855.1 uncultured archaeon | reverse complement strand
CTTGGTCTTAAATTCCGAACAATAACTGATTCTGTTGCAAAAAAACTAGAAGATGCTTAAAAACAAGTAAAGGTTTAATACTATAGTTAATAGAGTTTCATCACCTATAGGGGTTCAGTTATGCCTACATTATTCAAGTATGAAAGAGGTGTTAAGTTTCTATCAAAGCCAGAAAATCTTACTTTGATAGCTGATCCCACAACAACTAAAGCTGCTTCTGATTGTGATGTTGCACTCATTACTCATGCTCATACTGATCATTCAATTGCTTTTCCAAATGAAGGAATTAAGGTTTATTCAACTGAAATTGCGAGCAAATTATATGAAAGTTTAACTTCTAGAAAACCTAAAAACACCCACTTTGTTGATTTCAACGAAAAAATGAATATAAACGATATTGAAGTGAAATTCATCCCTGCTGGACATCTGCTTGGAGCTGCACAGATTATTCTCTATTTTGATGATTTGACTTTTTGTTATACAGGAGATATTAGTACTGATAAGTTACTGACCGTGCCTAAGGCGGAAACACCAGAAGAGGATATTGATATTCTCATTATTGAATCAACCTACGGAAAAGCTGATTTAATGTTTAATTCCAGAGAAAGCATAAAAATCTCTATCTTAAAATGGATTACTGATAATCTTCAGAGTAAGAAAATCCCAATCATTAACATAGGTCATCTTGGAGCTGCTCAAGAGTTAATTTCTTTTCTAAATGAGATGCTTTCCATTGATATTTACTGTGATGATCGAACTAGCAGAATAAATGAAATTTACAAACAAGAAGAAATTAATCTGAACTGGAATACCTTTGACATCTTAAATGATGGTGAATTTAATGCAGAAAACAGTATAATTTTATTACCAAGAGCTTTGAAAAAATTACCAGACTTTCTTAAATCTCGTAAAATTTCAAGAAGTATTGTTACAGGACAAGCATCGCGTTTTGCATTTTCTAGCTTTGAACAAGCTTTTCCCTTTTCGATGCATGCAAACTGTCAAGAACTTTTGAATCATGTAGAAGCAATAAATCCCAAGAGAGTATATTCATTATATGGGTTTGATTCAGAATTTGCATCAATTGTCAGACAGAAACTAAAGATATTTGCGAGACCAATCAAAATGGCAAAAGAGAAACCAACTCTAGAAGAGTTCCTCTAAGGTATTAAAACAAACGAGATTTTAAAATCGTATTTCTTGAACAAATTGGATTACAATAAATACTCTTCTTCTGGATCCTTTTCAACTGATTTTTCAATTACTCTAATTGATTCTCCAGAAATTGTAACGGGTATTTGTAAATCCATGGCTAGAAGTTCTACTGTGACTTCTTCTTTACCTACATTAATATCAAGCACTCTTGCTCTTGAACCTTTAAATGGACCATTGATTACTTCAACTATATCGTTGATATCAACACCCTCTATAACAGGTCTTGGTATTAAGAAGTGATCTAGTTCATCAATGGGTATTTCCTCAGCCCTTGAAGCTCTAGGTCTTTTTCGAACATGTCTTATCCCTTCTACTAATAGTTCGACATCATCAATAGAATTTGCTTCCACAAAAATATAACCTTTAAGACCACCTGGAACTAAAACAGAAAAGATTTTGATGTGGGGTCTTCTTTCAGCTCTTCGAGCTAAATGCTCACTCAAAGAATGTTCTTGACCGATTGTTGTTCTTAGAGCATAGATAGGCATTTTTTCACTTCGATTGATTTTATTAAGAGGGTATATCTTTACTAATTGATTGTACCCATTATTGCGTTAAAGAGTAAACTAATAACATAGCCTATTACACCTATTATTACAATTCCTAATGCACTCATTTTTGTTGTAATAGAGAGTTCACGTCTGCTTGGTCTTTTTGCGTGACGAAGCACTTTACGACTATTTACAAAGAAATTTCGTGTTTTTGCAACAATTTTGCTCATGTTATTTAGCCTCACTAATTGTTTTTATTTCCTATTTTTAATTGTTCTGTTGATTAACTGTAAGGGCTATCACATCTCATCGGCTTTGAGAAGGTCTTCATATTTTCCTTCATCAATTTCTTTCTGTATATCTCGAGGATCTTTTCCTTCACAGGTTACGCCCATGCAAACCATAGTACCAAGAATCTCTTTACAAGCAGCACCGATGGTACTAGCAGCCAAGTCTTCCCATTTTGCTTTAGCAGCATCAATTAATTGTGGAAATGTGATATTGCCTATTATCTCTGTATTAGGGTTGCCTGAACCTTTTTTAAGATTTGCAGCTTTTAATACAAGTGCAGAGGCAGGAGGGATACCAATTTCGAGTTCAAATGATTTGTTTTTCTTATTTACAATAATCTTTACCGGAACTTTCATTCCAGAATAAGCTTGAGTTTTAGCGTTAATTTCTTGAACTACTTGGCCAATATTAACACCGATTGGACCTAAAGCTGGCCCCATCGCTCCTCCTGGTGATGCTTTTCCGCCATCTATAAGCAAATCCACAGTTATATATTCAGTACTCATTAGTTTCGCCTTATATCAATAATAACTTAAGAAGGAAGCAAGTCATTCTCTACTTAAAGGTAACGATTTCTAACTAAAGGAACATATTTTATCTACTGCCTAATATGACTACATGATGAAAACTTTTATAATAAAATCTTAAAGCTGGATTTCGTATAGTTTTGGAGTAATAACTATGTCAACTAGCAAACCGATGGATATCTTAAACCAAGCCAGAGAGAAACGAGTATTAATTAGATTACGTGGTAATCGTCGAATGCGAGGCATTCTGAAGAACTACGATATTCATCTAAATCTAACACTTGAAAATGCAGAAGAAATTGGAGACGAAGGTTCTGCAAAATTAGGGGATGTCATTGTACGTGGGGATAATGTCATTATGATTAGTCCTCCTCCGAAATAGAATCTAGAAAGAAGGTATTAAAATGACAAAAGGAACACCATCATTTGGGAAACACAATAAGAAAGCCCCCCACATTATATGTAGAAGATGCGGTAATCGATCCTTCCACAGAAGACACAAACAGTGTTCATCCTGTGGTTTCGGAAGATCAACTAAAATAAGAAACTATGCGTGGCACAGACACTAGATTCAATAAAATAGCACCATAGTTAATTTTTCAATGAGATTAGAAGAAATAAATGGGCCGGTAGATCAGTCTGGAAGATCGCTTCCTTGGCATGGAAGAGGCCGGGGGTTCGAGACGAAGGTTGATGCGTTAACCTTTGGGAATATCCCCCCCGGTCCACCAATTTCTTACATGAGATTTTTCATAAAACTTGAATTTCCCTATTAATCTTATCCCGTGCCCTTAAATGACTTCTTGTTAGAAGCTTAAATAATCTTTATATATTTTATATGTAGCTTAGCTTTATGGAAAAATCATATGATGAGGACCTTGCTAAACTAATGTCAGAAGCTCGAGATTTATTTAAAAGCGCTAATTACTCGGACTCAGCAAGGAAATATCTGGAAGCCGCCAAAAATCAGGAAACTACAAGGGGATTGGCTCAAGCAGAAGATTTGTATCATGAGGCAATAAAGAATTTCATCAGAGCATCTGAAGAAAACAAAGAGAAAAAACAATTCCGTATGAGTGCTCAAAATCTGTATTATGTTTCTTATATTTTCAAAAAACTTGGGGCTGGAGAAGATTGGATAGCAGCCACCAAAGCTGTTGTTGACGATTTAATTAATGCTGCTCAAGAATACTTGATGTGGAATGAATATGACAGGGGGATAATTCTAGTGTCTACAGCTTGTTTCTTCTTATTTTCAATTGAGGATTACCAAGGTGCAGAAAAATTGTACAAAAAGTATATCGAGCAAATCCAAGATGATCCTGGTTTTACAAGAGCACAACAGATTCTCTATTCAGCAGGATATGCAATAAAGGCTGTTAAAGACTCTGACACCGCTTCTTTGTTGAACGCTCAACAGCTTGTTGGGAATCACCTTAAACCAGGATTGTCCCAAATCATGGGAGAACTATTCTTCTCAGCTATAGATAGTGCCATGGACACAGTGGTTACAACCTTCAGATCCAAAGTTAAATTGCCGAGAATTGTACCTGAACTTAAGGTATCAAGAGATTTGGTATTCGGAGAATCTGCTGATTTGGTCTTAATTATCGAAAATGAAGGTGAAGGAGATGCATATAATTTAGTTTTCAAACTGAATATACCTGATGGAATTGAAATTCTAGAGGGCGGTAAGGAAATAACTATAGATAGCTTACCAGCAAAACATTCAACAGAACAAAAACTGATTATTCAAGGTATTCCTAAAGGAACAGAAGTCACCTATGAATTAAGTGCAAATGTTACTTTTTATGATCAACTTCAAACAAAACAAACAATGATGGTTGGTCCATATGAACTAGTCTTTCGAGAAAAGAGTATTATTAGAGGATATGAAGTTGAATTAGCAGAGCTCGCTGCAAAAGGTTTGGAACTGAAAAATGTTCTAGGTTCAATTGAAATAATTCCAGAAAAAGCAATAACCCTTATAATGGGTTTTCTTGAAAAAATCATCAAAGATTCAGAGACTATGCTTGCACAAGAAGAATTCGAGACAGCATACACCAATATTAAAACTATTGAACAATTACATGAAATTATAAAAGAAATCTCTGGTAAGGAATTTCTAGAAATTGTTTTCGACGCTCGTGATAAATTAATTGAGGAAAGAATTCACTTGGCTATTGAAGCAGCAAAAACAGAATTCGATGCTGAAAAAGCTCAACTGGCTGAAGATCATTTATTAGAAATAGATAATTTAAAACAATCTTTTGAAGACGAAAAATCACGCATTATTGCCACTGCTAAAATTCAAACTGAAAAAGAGCAAAAAGAACTTGTAGAACAGCTTGAAGAACAGCACAAAAAAGAACTCGATGATCTTGTAATTGAAAAGAATAAGGAAAAAGAAGCTGCTTTAGACGAACTAAAAGAGAAGCAAGACGAAGCTAAAAAGCAAGCTTTACAGGATCAAGAATCACTTCTAAGAGATGAATTTCAGAAACTACTTGCAGAACAACAAGGCAAGAAAAGAAAGTAAATTAGAACTCCTTCATTCTTTTTTATTTATTCTGATAATATTTTTACTTGTGTCTATTGATAGAGTATCACCCGTTTCTATGTAAGCAAATATATCTTCATTTGGTTTATCTACAAGAGTGATATTGGCAAGTATTGCTCCTACCACTATTATTGGTTCTGCATAATTAGTTACAAAACCAACTGGTGCTACACCGTTTACCTGTAATCCGTAGATAACATAAGAACCTACAGTAGATCCTTTACTTTCAGGAAAAACCAATATCTTCCCCTCAATACTTGTTCCACACAAGGGATTTTCGGTGTCAACAATGATACCAGTTTTAGGATCAACTCCTTCAAGAAAAGATATTGAAAGAGGTGAAACAACAGCTATCCCTTCAACATCGCCCTCAACTATTGACCTTATTCTTATTTCTTTCATTCAAAAACCCCCTTGGAGATTTCTTCAAGAGATTGAAGATTTACTCTGTTTTTTTCCTTTCTTGTAAGGTAAAAAGCAGCTTTAGTTGAGTTTGTAATTATATTCTGATATTTCTCTCGTACAACTGGTGACACCACCATACATGTATCAGTAAAGAATCTTATTCCCTTACTTTCTAATTTCTCTTTAAGATATTTAGCTTCTTTCTTCTCCAGCATCTTTCTTGATGAAAAAATCCAGAACTCTACACCCTTCTTTAGGGTTCTATCCTCAAGTGATGAACAAATCTTCCTCAAATCATCCACACTAGTATGAGGACAACCTATCGCAACCAAATCAACAGATTCTTTTGAGTGGTTGAATATAGAATAAATGGATTTTTTATCTTCTAAAGAAAAAACCACTTTTTCATCAATATTGTTTAAATCTACAAGTTTTGATTCTGGGGTTTGGTTTTCTATGTGAAAATGTGCCACGCTTCCTGAAGCTGCCATAGCAGCACTTAGCATCTTAACTTGATCCACTGAGGAATCATTAAGTCCTTTAAAATACGGGATATATCCCTTATATTTTGTTCCATACCAATAACCTAAAGCTGAGTAGTCTGAGAAATGTTCTATTTCTGTTTGAACATCGACCACTATTTTTGGCACTCTATTTTCGTCTTTGTGTAATCCATAATTTGCAGTCAATCCTATTACAGCTGATGCTAAAGCTAACGGCGCACCTTCTCTATTGGTTCTAGCACCATAGAATCCATTTGCAATCGAAACCGCAGAAGATTCGCTCCAGGACAAATGGTCACCAAATGAAGGTTCATGACCGATTAAGTATGGGGTACAAGTGAGTGTCAATTCAATCCCCATAGCCATATAAAGTTTGATTATTCTGTTTTGTTTCTCAGCAAAATCATCAGAAACACCCATTTCTTTCCATTTTATCCTATCCATCCCTGATGGATTTAGCCAGCTTGGAACTTTAACTTTGACTTTATCCTTAGAAAAAAGTTCAAGAAAAGAGAAGATTGATTCACCTACAGTATAATAAGAAACACCAGCAATCTGTGTACTCTTAATAGGAATAAGCTTATCCGCGTCATTCAACTCCCCAATTTTCACAATAAGCTCCATACATTTAGAGATTGCTTCTCCCATTTCACCATTAAGCATTCTCTCTTGGTATTTTGTAAGGAACATTCTAATCACTCTGTTTTTCTAGATTATACTCACATTGCTTCTTTAAGGGACACATTGTGCAAATTGGTTGTTTTTTCCTACAATATTTCTTAGCGTGTGCAACTAAAAGTGCATGATACTCTTTATACACTTGTATATCCTTTGGGATACTATCAATAAATATCCTTTGGAGTTCCAAGTAGTTTTTCTTCTTGTATAATCCCATTCTTTCTAAAATACGGAAAGTATATGAATCTATCACAAAAAATGGTTGTTCTAATTGGTAGAGAAGAATAGAGTCAGCTGTTTCATAACCTATCCCTTTCACACTAAGCAGAGTCTCACGACTGGGATTTGGTTTTCTTACAAATACATCAATCAAATTCTTCAAACGTTGAGCTTTAACTTTATAGTAGCCACTCGATCTTATCAAATTCTCCAGTCTAGAAATAGAGATAGACTGTAAACAATTCAGATTCAAACAATTTTCTTCTTTAAGTTTTGAAATTGCTTTTTCGACATTATGCCAATTAGTCTGTTGTGTAAGAACTGCGCCAATAGCAATCTCTAAACCTTCACCTGGCCACCAATCTTGGGGTCCATAATAACTGTAAAGCTTATCATAGATTGCGTTCAATTCTTTCATTCTGTTTGAAATTTAGTCTAGTTCTAAAAAAACCTAGTGGATACAATCAGCATAAAATGAGTTTTTCTCAAGATAACTGAATCTTTAAATGAGAAAGGAAAAAGACTAGAACGATTATATGGCATCTGAGAACTTTATTACGGAATTTATGGAAACCCCCTGTCCAGTCTGTGAGAGTATGAATACAAAGGTTATCCAGAAGATTATGGATCTACCCCATTTTCCTCAGATGTGGTTCTTCAATTTAACATGTTTAGATTGTCATTACAAATATAATGATTTCATTAATCTCTCAATTAAGGACCCAATGCGGTATATTTACCACGCTGAGAATGAAGAAGACTATACTACAAAAATTGTTAGAGCTGCAAATGGTACAATTAGATTTCCTCAGATTGAGGCGATGATTGAACCTGGTTCTAACGCTGATGGTTTTATCAGTAACATAGAAGGTATACTAAGAGACATACAAGGTAAGGTAAGATTTTTACTAAATGATGCGGAAACTCATGAGGAGCGACAGAAAATCATCAATTATATTTCTATGCTAGATGAATACATAGCTGAAAATAAACCAATAGACATAGTTGTTGAAGACCCATTTGGAAATTCAACCATCATTCCAGCAGATTCAGCAAAGCTAGAGACAATAATATTATCGGATGAAGAAGCTGAAAAACTAAAAATAGGTTTTATAGTTTTTGAAGGAGTTAAGGATAAATAAGACTAAACCATTGTACAATAATCATATTTACATCTGTTTATTTAGAAATTAATTAGAACCTTTATAATTATTGTTTTCTGATAAATATAAGAAAATTCGATTACAGAAACAATACATAAATAATACAGAAAAATGAGTAAGTAAATATTACTCAATAGTTATTTTGACATCCAGAGCCGATACACCATCTCCATCTTCATAGACAAAAAATGGGTTGATATCTAATTCCTTTATCTGTGGGAAGTCATGTACTAGTAACGATATTCTAAGTAAAGTGTCTACTACTGCATTGATATCTGATGGCGGTTCCCCTCTTACACCTTTGAGAAGTGTATAGATTTTTGTTCGTTTCAGAATTTTAGCTGCTTCTATTTCTGTAAGAGGAGCTAGACCAAATGCAACATCTTTGAAGAAATTGGTATAGACACCACCCAATCCCACCATCACTAATGAACCAAATTGTGGATCTTTCATTGAGCCTACAATTAACTCTTTTCCTACCTTCTCCATTTTTTGCACATCAACTGCTAGAAATTTAGTATCAGGATGATGTTTCTTCGCACTTGTCATTATCTCTTCATAAACTGTAGCTGCTTCTTCTTTGCTTTGAATATTTAGTCTTACTCCACCAATGTCAGTCTTATGTACTATATCTGGACTTGTTATTTTCATGACGACTGGAAAACCAATCTCTTCTGCTAATGTAGATGCTTGTTCAGCAGAACGGGCAAGTTTTGTTGCAGGAGTATAAATCCCATATGCTTTGGCAACTTCTATTGCTTCTGTTCCTAGAAGGTTTTTCCTTTCTTCTGATTTAACTCTCTCAAGTATCTCTAGAACTGTTGCTTTATCACGGTCCAAGTCCGGCACCTTATCATCAATGGGTCTGTTTCTTATTTGGTTATATTCCGCCAAAGCTGCCATTGCCCTAACACCACGTTCAGGGTGTGGGAAACAAGGAATTTTGTTTTTCTTCAATTGATAGATATTTGGCCCCAGTATTTCTCCGCCAATGAAAACAGTCACAATGGGTTTCTTAGGATATTTTTCACGTATCTCTATTATTTTCTCAGCGGTCTCCTGTCCTTCAGTCATTGCTTGTGGTGTAAGAATTACTATTACTCCATCTATATCTTCATCTAGAAGACATTGTTCTAAAATACGACCATAATCTTCCGCTTGTGCAGTCCCTAGAGCATCTATTGGGTTATTGAAATTTGCTGCAGGTGGTAAAAATAGTTTAAGTTTATTTTTGAATTCTTCAGAAAATTCCGCAAGTTCAAGACCATATTTCTCTGCAGCATCTGTTGCTAATATTCCAGGACCACCAGCATTAGTAATAATTGCCATTTTGCTTCCGTTTGGTATAGGCATAAAACTGAAAGCAAAAGCCATATCAAATAATTCTTGAGAGTCTTCTGCTCTTATTACACCGCTTTTCTCAAACGCTACATCATAAACAGTATCCGCACCTGTCATACTACCTGTATGGGATGAAGCTGCTCTTGATCCAGCTGCAGACCTTCCTGATTTTATAATGATTACAGGTTTTTTACGGGTAACTTCAGTACATACTTTGATAAATTCAGTACCGCGATTAATACTTTCAAGATAGGCTAATATTGCCAATGTTTGATCATCTTCAGCCAAAGCTTCGATGAAATCAGTCTCATCTAAATCAGCTTTATTTCCAAGGGAAACGAAACTTGAATATCCAATACCTTCAGCACAACTCCAATCCAGAATTCCTGTTAATAGAGCTCCACTTTGGCTTAGAAACGCTACTTCTCCCTTGATAGGAGAACGTTCGGCAAAACTTGCATTCATTGGAGCTGATGTATCTATAACCCCCAGAATGTTAGGACCCACAACTCTTATCCCGTATTTCTTAGCTGTTTCCACAAGTTGTTTTTCCAATTGTGCACCTTGGGCGCCTGTTTCTTTAAACCCAGCAGTAATTACTGCAGCATATGTTACACTTTTTTCACCAAGATCTTCCATTAGTGCCGGGATAAATCTGGCAGGAATACAAACAACAGCCAAATCAATGTGATCATCAATTTCTTTTATGCTAGCATAAACTTTCACTCCCTCTATCTCCCCATATTCTTCTGCTTTTGGATTTATCGCATAAAGTCTTCCTTTAAATCCACTCAGAACCATATTTCTCAAGGCAGCATATCCTACTTTCTTTTTATCTGGACTAGCTCCTATTATTGCAACACTATCAGGATGTAGCAATTTATCTAATTTAGTTAATGGCAGTATTTTCACCTAAATGTGCGACTAGGAGAGATAATTTAAAGATGTCGTTAGGAAATTAGAACGTTCGGCTCTAATTATTTTATCTACCCCCAAGAAACAGTTTCATCTTCGTCTTTCTTTCCAGTAAGCTTATCCTCTTCAAGCATATGCTGACTAGCGAGAATCTGTGAGATAACGGCAAATAGATCCAAACCCTCCCCATATATGCCTAGCTTCTTATCAATTAGTTCTTCTGCAATAGGCGATATTCCTCCATGAGGAAAAGCACCAAATATCAATAAGGGATTAGTCGCATTAAAAATTGTTTCAGAGTACTCAGAAACTGTTAATTGTTTTCCCTTAACACTGAACTCAAGAATAAGATCATGTTCTTGACGAAGTTTCTTCAATAAATCAAATAAATTGCCAGGTTTGAGAGTCATCAAGGTTTCATCTCCTGCAGGAGGGACTTTTTTGTCTTTAAATAATTGAAGAAAAAGACCATTAAACCTATCAACATTCTTAGGTAATCTCACTTCAGGATCCAAATATATTATTTCATCATTGTAAGTATGTATAATTACTCTCAACCTATGCTCTCTTGCTAAAATAGAACCAAAACAAGATAATAAAGAAAAGTGAACAATATCTGGTCGTCCTCTCTTCTCAATATCGGGTAAATCCTTAATTAAGTGTTTATGGTAATTCACATCTAACATTACTTCTGATGGGCTCTTTTTCAATTTAGAGAAATAATCTCGAACTTTGATGTCTTTCATCAATTCTTCGGGAAAAGGTTCAATTGATGCTTCTGCTAGTAGAATTGTTAGGAACTTAGCCATTGATAACCAATTATAACTACTATATTAGGTTGTTTTTCAACTTTACTGAAGGTAAACAATTACGGACAAACCACAATTGCTAAAAACATAGCTTAAAAGAAGAAAATAATGAGGAAATGTTATCTCGTTGAATATGATTATCTCGAATATCGTAAATCACTAGAATTGCAGCAAGCTGTAAGAAGTTTCAAAGAGGAAAATCGAGATTATGATAATTTTCTGCTAGTTTTACAGCACAATCCTGTATTTACAATTGGTAAGAGAGGTTCGCGAGATGACATTTTAGCTACTGAAGATATTCTGAAAAACGAAGGAATAGATGTAATTGAGGTAAGACGAGGAGGGGAAGTAACCTACCATGGACCAGGTCAATTGGTTGGATACTTTCTTCTAAATCTTGCAAAATTAAACATCAGTGTAGATAAGTTCGTAGGGAATATGGAAGAGATTCTAATCCAACTGCTCAAAGGATATGGGTTAGAAGGATGGAGAAAAGAAGGTTATCCTGGTGTTTGGCTCAATTATCAAGGACGGCCATGGAAGATTGCTGCTGTTGGTGCCAGGGTTTCAAAATTGATTACATCTCATGGATTAGCATTAAACGTTAATACAAATATGGACCATTTTCGTTTGATTGTTCCGTGTGGTATAACAGAATATGAACCCATATCAATGGAAAAGATACTTGGTAAAAAACTAGATATAAAGGAAGTTTATTCTAAATTTGAACAATTATTTGAGTCAATCTTTGAGATTAAATTAGAAGAAATAACAGATCAAGAATTTGAAAAGAGGATAAAGAAAGATGCCTAGATTACGAAAACCTGAATGGTTAAGAATTGGGAAGATGGATAGAGAAAGGGTAAAAGAAGTTCAGCAACTTCTTCGAAAATTAAATTTGCACACTGTTTGTGAAGAATCAATGTGCCCAAATATTGGTAAGTGTTTCGAGAAGAAAACAGCAACTTTTCTTGTTATGGGGGATATTTGTACTCGAAATTGTAAATTCTGTGATATTAATTTTGGAAGACCAAATCCTCTGGACACAGAAGAACCTGACCATTTGGTTGAAGCAACAAAGAAACTTGGTTTGAAGCATGTAGTTATCACCTCTGTTACAAGGGATGATCTCAAAGATGGAGGAGCTGCACATTTTGCAGGAATTACTCATAAGCTGAGAGATTATAACCCCAACTTAGTCATAGAATTACTCATTCCTGACTTAAAAGGGAAGAAAGAGGATATTCAAACCGTTGTTGATTCACAACCCGATATAATCAATCACAATGTAGAAGTTGTTCCTAGATTGTTTAGAAAAGTCACACCTCAAGCCAATTACAAAACTTCATTGAGTTTACTTAAGCTTGTAAAGGAGATGAACCCCAAAATATACACCAAATCAGGGTTAATGGTAGGATTGGGAGAAACAAAGGAAGAAGTAATTGAAGTAATGAAAGACTTACGTAAAGTCAATTGTGACATCCTAACAATAGGTCAATATCTAAAACCTCCAAGTTCAGATTTAGAAATAGAAGAGTTTGTGCACCCAGATTTGTTTAAGGAATATGAAGAAATAGCATATGAGATGGGTTTTAAGTTTGTTGCCTCAGCACCTTTTGTTAGAAGCTCATTCAATGCTGAAGAGGCAGATTTCCTTCTAGCAAAGTAATTTTTTCCTTATTACAGAAAATTGATGGGGTTTAATACTCGAGAATTCTATGATTATTGTGATAATTATAGGCGAGAAAAACGAGGAGATAGTTTTAATCTGCTTAAATTGTGGAGCTACAGCAAAGTTCACATGCAAAGAATGTGAGACACCCTTGTGTGGCAGATGTATTAGCAGAGAAAAGAAAGATGTAGTTACTAAAGTAGTACTCCCCGCAGGATTGTGTAACAGTTGTTCCAAGAAGAGATTAGCTAAATTTTCAACAGGAGAGATTAACACTTTATCTGAATCTATAGCAAAATATGTAAACCCAATCATTTCAGGACCAAAAAGTGATGAAAAAATACATTGATCTTAACAGCAATCTACTCAAGTATACTATTGTTTGAAAAGGTTTAATAGATTTTACTTCTAAGGATTTTTGTGGATCTAAGAATGGATTCAAAAGAAAACAGCTTTTATAGAAGATTTTTAGAAAAGAAGAAAAAACTTAAAATAACAATCATGTGGCAATATAGTAGAACAAGGGGCACTAGCTCAGCCTGGTTAGAGGTTTAAAGGTTGCGTACCTTTAAACTGGCAAGCGACTGGCTCATAGACTTTGAAGTTTGTGGGTCAAAGCTGAGAGACCAGTTGGTCGCAAGTTCGAATCTTGCGTGCCCCACCATCTTTTTCAACAAATTTCTAAATCAAATGAAAAAACTTGATTTTCAAAATCATATTCTAGAGATATTGTTCTATACTCATTTAACTTATCATTTGATAGTATTGGAAATTATGATTTATTGCTAGTTTAATTAAAGCACTATTATCATAAACTCTAGAATTTACAAATATGATATCTTTAGATTTGAGCAGTATTTCTTTGTATTTTTTGTACCCAGGTAAAACGATTTTTATGTTATTCCATAAATATTGTATTTCAGGTTTTGCTATACTTATTGTTCGATTTCTCTAACATCCCTGATAATTACTTATCATTATTAAAATGAAAGACTCATTTAGAGTCCAACTTTCTCGATGTCGTTGTATAGGACAATTCGGTATCGTGCTTTGTTCTCTTTAACCTTTCGAATAGCTTCGTTTACCTTTGTCATGGGCATTAACTCTAACTTGGGAACGATATTGTGTTCATTTGCAAACAATAGCATCTCTCGCATTGTTGTCCGATTACCAAGAAAGGAACTAGTAATCGTTAGTTGGTGTGCCACGAGGTCAGTTGAATTGAACTCTACGTCAGGGAAACCGACAAGAATCAAGTGCCCTTTCTTTTTCAGAATATCCAACAGATCTACCCAATTAAGCTTTCCATGAGCGGTGCATAACAGCAGGTCAAAACTAAACGCTGCTTTTTGCATGCTGGTTTTGTCTGAAACCATGAAGTGATCTGCGCCAAATGCCAGTGCTTGCTCTTTCTTGTCTGGAGAGGAGGAAATGGCAGTTACTTCATAGTTGAGAGCGTGTGCGAACTGTATCGCGAGGTGACCCAATCCCCCCACACCGATAATACCAATTTTCTTCCCTTGTTGAGTTGCGTAAGAACGGAGTGGTGAGTAAACCGTAATCCCAGCACACATGAGTACTGCAGCCACTTCAGAGGGCATGGAATCAGGAATCAAGTAAGCAAAACGGCTATCCACACAGATAGAGGATGAGAAACCACCATAGGGGTTCCATGTTGCTGACGATACGATATCCATGCAAAGTTGTTCTTCACCCTTCAAGCACCACTCACATTTCATGCAAGAACGACCTTGCCAACCAATACCGACACGATCTCCTTTTTTGAGGTCAGATACTGCACTTCCCACAGACAACACATGTCCAACAATCTCGTGACCGGGGACAAAGGGGAAAGTGGTTATTTCGTAGTAGTCTTCAATAGCGTGAATGTCTGTCTGGCACAGACCGCAGTGTGTCACCGAAACTAGGATATCATGTGGATTTATTTTTGGTTGTTCATAAGTAAATAACTCTAGCGGCTGCCCTACAGCTTTTGATGCGAACCCTGTGACCTTCATTTCTGACACGTTCCTGTTTATCTCAACTAATAATTAACAGACAATAGTTTACTAAGAAAGAATAAAAAACTTTTCCTTGGAATATGGTTTACTGTGAAAAAACGATCTGCAGGTTTAAGCAACAATATCAATACGCAGCCTCATTTGTATATACAAAGTTATTCTGGTGGTCCTTGTTCTATTCTCTCTTGAATTTCCTTCAAAGAACACCTTCCTGGCCAGAAAGCTTCCAATAACCACGCAACTCCAACATCAATGAAGTCATGGATATAGACATCATGTTCTTTATCTTTAATTGTGTATATGCTCTTTACAAATTCAAATGATTCCGTTGATTTCCTATACTTTCTAATATAACTCATAATTTCTTGTAAATCTTGAGGATATATTGAGGGATCAGATCCAGCTTTCAATGGAAAAACTCCATCATATTTCGCAGCCCGTCGAAAAGGTTTTTTGTTTGGCCAGTTACCTCCGACCCAGATTTTTATTTTACCTGCTGGTTTAAATTTAACTGGTTCTTTTATTTTGTAATGTTTTCCATCAAAAGTAAAGGGTTTTCCAGACCATAGACCTTTTAGAATCTCTAAAGATTCATCAAGCATTTCTCCTCTAATCTTAGGGTCCTCCTCCTCACCTAGAGCTTTAAATTCTTCTGTTCCCCCTAATCCCACACCAAGAATAAATCTTCCACCAGAAAGTTTCTCGATTGTAATTGCTTGTCTTGCTACTACCATAGGCCTTCTTCTTGCTAAAGGAGTTACAGTAGTACCAAGAGTTAGTTTATTTGTTTGAGTAGCTATTGCAGCCAATATACTCCATGAATCTAAGACATGCTCATCTGGTGACCACGGTAAGAAAACATGATCCCATATGAAGAAACCTTCCCATCCACATTCCTCCGCACTCTTAGCTAACTTGATGTAATCTTGTGGATTACTTGTTATTCCATGGTTAGCAATATATATACCAAATTTTGTCTTATTACTCAAAACATCACCAGCTTTAAGCTTGCTCAGATTTCACTTTATAAAGATGTTTTCAAAATTTGTTCTGACTATTTCTCCATCCTTTCTGAAATAGATTTAAGGATGAGTGGAACTTCAGAACTACCTTATAGCAAAGATGTATGAACTTTCATCCCACTCATCAACTTTCTAAAACCTTAGCTTATTAAAAAAAGTATTGGAAAAATAAGTGAGGAGATATTTTAAAAAAAATATCTAGGGGGTTTACACGAAATTTCCTGTGGTTTTTTATAGTGGAAAATTGTAGACTAGATACCTTATAGCAAAGGTGAATAAATATGAATAAAAACAAAGCAATATTAATTGGATTACTGGTAGTTTCACTAACGCTACCAGTTTTATTAAGTAATGTCCAACCTGTATCTGCTGCCTACTATGGTTCTGTAGATTTTACAGGAAGAGTGACAATAAAGACTTCAGGAGACGCAATAAACGGAGTAACAGTGAAGCTTCTAGAAGATTGTGTAGTTAAACAAACAGACACAACAGATGTCAACGGGAACTATTCCTTTACATGGACCATAGAGAGATATAAAATCTATACAATGGAAATAGAAAAAACAGGTTACAGAGATCAAGGAACAGGAGTGTTTTTCCAAGGACCTGATAAGAATAAAGACTTCGTTATAGATGGACGAGTAGCACTTTTCATGTGGGCATCCGATGTTGCAAATCAGACTGTAATGGAAGAACTTGGCGACTATCTTGTTGATGAAGAAGGATTCTCAGATGTTCTATACGAGGAGGATCAAATTGATTGGGAAGACGCGATAGATAATGTAGATGAATTGGAATCTTATGATTCTCAAGTGTTCATCTATATAACTGGGCATGGACCAGCAGCTACCTACCAAGGACAAAATGACTACCTCTCTTTAGTAGCGCATTGTGGCGCTTCGCTGGAAGACACATATAACATAACATCTGAAGAACTTGCAGATAAACTCCAAGTCTTAGAATCGGATAACATCTTTCTACTAGTTGAATCATGTTATAGTGCAGGATTCTATACTGAATATGAATACCAAGAGCATTCGAGTGATGATGTATTTGCAATATCAGCAGCTTTCACAACCCCAGCTATTAGATGGTATGGTGAAGACGGAGAAAATTATAACCCAAGCGATGAAAATGGCTCAGCATGGGGAGGTGCTTTTACTCATTTCTTCTTTGAAGGATTAGCTTTAGATAAAACAGATTCTCAATCTTTTACATATGCTTACAATAATTCGAACGATTATTCTGAAAATGCACTAGCAGGTTATGGAACTTCGTTTGAACAAGAACCTCAAAATAGTGATGAAGTATATATAACATGGTTTGGATGATAAATATTAAAGGAATGATTAATAAATCAGAAGAGAGAAATACTAGAAGAGATGAAATATGAAAAGTAGAAAATTCCTTTTCTTTTTCTATTTTTTGATACTTGCTTTTAACTTTGATTTTTACAATAGTAGCATTAATACAAATATCACAACACAAAATACTTTAATCAAATTATATATTGGAAAGTTAAAAGACACTTCTCTAAAAGTTATTAGTGAACCTATTATAGTAGATTCTGATACTGCATTCATTAGTTATGGTTTTCTGGGTAATGGCTCAAAATCAAATCCTTTTATCATTCAAAATTTGGAGATTAATACAGAAATAGAAGTAGGAATTGCAGTTTTTAACACATCAAAGTGTTTTATGATAATAGATTGTCAAATACAAGCAAAAGATGTAGCTATATTTCTGTACAACAACACTGGAGACTATATTGGATTAGAAGATAATTATTGTTCATATTGTACTTATTGGGGGATTTACTCTGCATTATGCTCAAATCTTACTATAACAAGAAACACTTGTATTTCTAACGAAGTAGGAATAGGTGTGTTCGCTTCAAATTATAGTTCTATAATGGACAACTCCTGTTATGATAATGAATTTGGAATCGTAGGGAGATATTTAATGGAAACAAATATTACAGAAAATATTTGTGAATTTAATGAAATAGTAGGAATGAATATTTTATATTCTCTTCAAGTCTTGGTCCATCAAAATATATGTTCACACTCTAGATATGGTATAGATTTGTACGGAATAGTTAATTCAACCTTTTCAAGCAATGAATTCCAATATACTGATGATGGCTTCTATAACTATGGATTAGAAAATGTTGTAATGATTGACAATGCTTGCAGGTACAATTATGTAGGAATATTAAATTCTCATTGTAACAATATTAGTATCATCAATAACAATTGTTCTGATGGAACTTATGGGATTTGGATAAGCGAAACTGACCTTTCAGTGATTCAAGGGAATTTCTGTAATAATAACAGTGAAGATGGATTGCATTTCCATACATGTAGCTCATCTATGGTAGTGAATAATACGTGTAATAATAATTTAAAAAATGGAATCTGGATCTCGATACCTAATAAGATCTTTAAGGATAATCTACAGTTAATTAATAATACATGTAATAATAATGTCTATGGAATCAATCTTGAACATGTTGATTCGCATCTTATAACTGGTAATATTTGTAGTAAAAACGATAAATATGGTATAATACTTGAAGAGTCTAGTTATAATTACATACTCGATAACACTTTTCAAGAAAACAAGGAATATGGTGCGTATATATCCGACGGGTTATCAGCTTCAAATAAAATTTACGGAAACTACTTTATTTGTAACAACTTAGAAGGAACCGAAACAGGTAATTCTCAATGCTTTGATAATAGTTATAGTAGTCGTTGGTATAATTCAGATACAGAATCTGGCAATTATTATAGTGATTATTCAGGAGAAGGAGAATATCTGATAGATGGAAGTACTGGGAAAACAGATCCTTACCCAATGCTTTATGACTATAATTGCGGTTCAACAGAAAAGACTAGATATAGTTATTGGATTATTCTGATCTCTATAGTATCTTCAGCGGGAATAGCAGTTATTGGAAAAAAACGACTTTTACTATAACCTACCTTGTTGTTCGAATCCTACATACCTCACCAAAATGTGTTTAACCACAATTCTTTATTATCCCTCCCGTTATTGTCTTTAATTGTCCATGGTGATTTATTTGGATTCAACGTTTAAACAAGTTGTAGAAGACATTCGCTCCCTTAAAATTCAAGGAGCAACTAATATAGCCATTGAAGGTGTTAACGCTTTCTCATCACTAGCCGAAAGGCTTGAGGTTAGTTCTATTGACAATATGTTCAAGGAATTAGGAGAAGCACGACAAGCTCTGGCAACTGCAAGAGCAACAGAACCTGCTCTAAGGAACGGTCTCAGATATATAGTCTACAATCTTCATGAAAAGGCTTCATCTATACAAGAAGCGAGACAAATAGTCAAATCCTTTGCAGAGGAGTATATCAACCTCTTAAAGGAATCAAAAAGAAAGGTTATCCAATATGGTGCTCATCGGATTAAAAAAGGAAGCACTATAATGACACATTGCCACTCTTCATTATCTACTGGAATCATCCTCGAAGCACATCGTCAAGGAAAAGACATTAAAGTATTCTGCACAGAAACACGTCCTCGCTATCAAGGACGTATAACTGCTAAAGAACTTGTAGATGCAGGAATAACGACCACACAAGTTGTTGATAGTGCTATGAGGTGGGTAATTAACAGACATGACGTGGATATCATAATTACTGGTGCTGATTCTATAACAAGTCAAGGTACAGTCATCAATAAGATAGGCACAAGGTTGCTTGCATTGGCAGCACGAGAAATGGACATTCCGTTTTATTCAGCAATTAATCTTTTGAAATATGACCCAGAAACAAGTATAGGAAAATTATCCGAAATAGAGATGCGAGAGAGTAAAGAGATATGGGAAAATCCTCCTGAAGGATTAAATTTCCTTAATCCTGCATTTGAAACAGTATCACATGATCTTATTGATGGGATCATATCCGAAGCTGGTGTTTTTGCACCATCAGCTGTGTATCTTATAGTTAAACAAGAATATCCGTTCATGATCATAAATGATGAAATTATATAATTACGATTAAAGTTGAGGTATTAATAATGACAACAGAACAATACAAAGAATTAGTTGTTGCACGATATTATGTGGAACATGTAAAAAGTGTTGATGTAGCAACAAAGGAGTAATTAATCTTCCAATTATATTTTTTAATATATCAAAGTCAAAAATTGAACATCAAATAATAAAACATAGGATTTAACAGTTTTTCGCAACTAGTTTCCGTCTTATAGAAACTATTGTACCAACCATTATATCTGTTACGAGTATAGAAAATAATAGAATAGAAAAGGGAGTTATTGGAAGGATACTCAATGCACCCCAATTTAAAGGAAACTGATCTTGGTCAATGTTTGTAGTTTCGTTGTTTTGAATAGAAATTCTAGTTTCATATATTTTGGTGTCAAATGGTATGATAACTACATCTATTTCAACCCAAAGAGTATAGACTCTAGGAGGAGGAAAACTCAAATTATAATCGTAAACCCAGAAGTTGACAATTAATGGAGAGATTGCTACTCCAGGCCTTATAGTATGATTAGTTATAATTGGGAAGGCAACATTTCCAGAATCGATTTCATAATCATCTTCGAGGTTGAAACTCATTTTTGAATCAAGAAGATTGGTGTTTGGAGTTTCAATAGAGAGATTGTACCTGTGAGGGTTCCAGATTTCGCAAGTTAGATAAGAGTAATAAGCTGCATAGGTTTTCGTCTGCGCGTCAACAGTTGGAGGCCAGTCAATCGTAGCAATTCTGATATAAAGGTCGGGAGATGAAAAAGTGACAGCAAAAACTCCTGACAAAGCAGATATAATAATCAAAGAAGTTATTATGATAATGTATTTGCTTTTTGTGAATTTACTCATTTATTGAATGAGTGTTATGCAGTATTTAAAGATTAATTCTTGATAAAGATAGTTTAAAACCCTAAGTAAGTCCATTTTTCATTGATGATTTATTTTCTTGAGGAAAAACGAAGAAAATTTAATGATAACTTCAGTTTTCTAACAAGAAAGTGTAACTCTAGAGTGACTAGAGTTGAAATGAATGTAGTTTTGTTAAGAAATATGTTCAAAATGAGAACTATTGCAGATCAACAATGGCTTTTTTTCTGTTGTTTTTCCTATAGTTCCTTACAATCAGATAAACAATTGCTGTGAGTTCTATACCTGAGAGAGACCATACAGGAATAGATACTAGGTTCCAAATGGGGAGGTAAGTTGAACCCCAGTTTCTAGGAGTATGCTCGTATTCTATTGTGCTTTCATTATCAACTTGATGAATAACAGTTTCATATGATTTAAAACCGAAAGGTGGGTCACCATAAAGTTCAGGTTCACCATAAATCCCCGACCAGAAAGTATACTCACCTGAAGGTGGAATTGTATCATTGTAACCATTTATTTGGATCGAAACGATAGCTCCCAATATCATGTTACCTGGATGAATTTCATGAGTTGTAATGTGTATCCAAAACAAGTAACCTGCAATATAGCTATAGTTTCCTTCAAAGACAATCTCTGCTTGAGGATCTAGTAGATTCTCGTTTGCTGTTGTGTACTCCATGGTTTTCTTGGAAGGATTCCACACCTCTACAATCATAAATACATCATAAGTAACACGTGTCTCCTTTTGAATTATATGACTAGGAGAAATTGGCCATTCGACATTAATTATCCTAACATGTAAGGGATAAGGTTCAGCAGTAAAATTGATCATGGTGAAACTCAACCCAGCTATTGAAGTCACTATAAAGCAAATAATTAGACTGGTTAAAATCTTACGATAAGAGCTCCAACTATTCATCCCATTTAAATGTGAACAAATATTTATATTAGTTTTTTTGTAAAATTATGGCATATTCTCACAAATTTCCACCATTTCTCGACCAAAAGAAAATCGCTATATTTATACCAGAGAACTTGGTTTTTGGTGTACTAAAATGACATCAAGAAAAAACCAAAGAAAGAAAATAGCAGTATGTTATATGATTGTTCTTTTTATAGGTTCTATTTTAATTTATGGGAGTATTTTGAACATAAAGGCACAAACCAATACTGTTCATGCAACACAAGTATCAAGTATAGTTTTCGAAACTGAAACTTATACAGAGCAACAGTTAAACTACCCAAATCAAAGAGGAATAACAGTTTGTTCTGAAGACACTCTTGACTGGGGTGTTGATAGAATTGATGCTGAACATGTTTTTGGTGGTTACGAAGACGCTACTGGAATTGGCGGTGATTATACTGGAGAAGGCATAACAGTCGCTGTAATAGATAGTGGCATAGATAAGCAATCAGGAAATTTACATCATGATTTTACCAACAAAATATCAGGTGAGTGGGATTTTTATTATAGTGACAGTAGTGCCGATGACGGTTATGGTCATGGTACTCATTGTGCAGGAATAATAGGAGCTCGAGATGATGATGATGGTGTTATCGGAGTAGCTCCCGAGTGTGATTTTTTGATAGCAAGAATTTTCAATGGTAATGGAGTATGTTGTAGTTTAGCTGGTATTGTAAACGCAATTAACTGGGCAGTAAATAATGGGGCAGACGTAATTTCAATGAGCTGGGGAGGATATATTCATTATGATGAAATAGAAGAAGCTCTTGAAGATGCATATGCTGCTGGTGTTGTACTTGTTGCAGCAGCAGGGAATGACGACACTGGTATAAGTTATCCTGCTGTTTATCCCGAAGTTATCTCTGTTGGTGCTATCTCTAGTGACGATACACGTGCAGGGAATCCAGATTGGGGATGGCCTAGTGGTAAAGCCAGCAATTATGGGGCAGCGCTTGATCTTGTTGCTCCTGGCACAGAAATCTGGAGTTCTTATCTAGATGATGACATAGAACGAATGTCAGGTACCTCTATGGCTGCACCACATGTAGCAGGATTGTGTGCATTGATTCTGGAAGCCCAACCTTTACTTTCCCCTACTCAAGTTAAGGATGTACTCAAAATTACAACAACTGATTTAGGTGCAACAGGGAAAGACATCTATTATGGATGGGGGCTAGTTAATGCTGACTTAGCGGTTGATGCAGCAGAACTCTATTTCACAGATACAGACGGAGACTACATGCCTGATGGATGGGAAGTTAACCAAAATTTCAATCCTCTCAACT
>CAZPXJ010000026.1:0-26650 GCA_964590855.1 uncultured archaeon | reverse complement strand
TTTTTTTCGTAAATATCGATATATTTGTGAACTTGATCTGCAATTGACCGGTAAACTGACATTGAAGAGGTACAAAATTTTATTCTTCATAACTTTTTGGATTAAAAAGCAAATGGACAGCTTCTGGACAAACGTTATTTAAAGGAAGTTTTCAACATATCTTTGAAGAAAATGAAAATATCAGTTGTTGGAACAGGATACGTTGGTCTTGTTACCGGAGCTTGTTTCGCAAGTAAAGGACACGATGTAATTTGCGTAGATGTTATTGAAGATAAAGTAAAGAAAATAAATAGAGGTCAGAGTCCCATTTTTGAAGAGGGCTTAGATGATATGCTTCATGATTTAGTACCAAGAAAAAAACTTCGCGCTACTTTGAATCTGAAGGAAGCAGTCTTGGAATCAGAATTAATTTTCATATGTGTTGGAACTCCTTCTAAGGAAGAAGCACAATACGATTATTCTTATCTCGAACAAGCTACAAAGGATGTTGGTTTAGCACTTAAAGAAGCTGACAAATATAAAGTAGTGGTTATAAAAAGCACTTGCACACCTAGAACCACAGTTGACCTTCTAAAGCCTATCTTGCAGAAAACAAGTGGAAAAAAATGCGGGAAAGACTTTGGACTTGGATTTAATCCTGAGTTTCTCAGAGAAGGAGTAGCTGTTTACGATTTCATGAATCCTGATAGAATTGTTATCGGAGGAATAAATCAGAAAGCTATAGATTTGATTGAGTTAGCTTTTAAAGATTTTAGCGCACCTATCTTGAACGTAGATCCTACAACTGCTGAAATGATTAAGATAGCTTCTAATTCATTTCTTGCTATGAAGATTTCATTTATCAATGAAATGGCAAATATGGTAGAAAAAATAGGTTGTGACATTATAGATGTTGCTAGAGGAATTGGAATGGATAGCAGAATATCTCCAAAGTTCTTAGGTGCAGGACTTGGTTGGGGAGGTTCATGTTTTCCTAAAGACGTTAGTGCACTCTATCAACTTTCAAAAGAGGTAGGTGTTCCTTCTCAGGTACTCGACGCAACTATATCAGTCAATAAACTCCAACCTCTACGATCAATAGAACTTCTGGAAGCTGCTTTAGATGACAAAATGGTAAAGGATAAGAAAATAGCTGTTTTAGGATTATCTTTCAAACCAAATACAGATGATATGAGAGAAGCAGTATCAATACCAATAATCACTAGTTTGCTGAGTAAAGGTGCAAAAGTTCATGCTCATGATCCTGTAGCAATGGAGAATGCAAAAGTGATTTTTAATTCCCCCAATTTATTTCTGGAAGAGGATCCTATACAAGCTCTTAAAGACGCAGATGGATGTATTATTGTTACCGAATGGAGAATCTATGGGCAGTTGTCTCCTAAAACATTTGTTGGAGTAATGAAAACACCAATTGTAATAGATGGTCGAAGAATGTTCGATCCTAAAAAGATGAGAAATAAAGGCGTTAAATACTCAGGAATTGGTTTGGGGAAGTAATTCCCCTAAATTCTGTTTAAATGTAATTTCTTATAATTATTTCTTTGTTATAATCTGGAATCAATATCTCTTTATGTTCCTTTCTAAGAATAGTATTATCTGGAGTATGAACCATAACTTTCTTTCCTTCTATCTTTGAAATAAACTCATTTAATCCTTGGGGATTTGTATGACCACTTATTTGTGCTGAGAAGATTTTTTGATGATATCTTTGTTTAGCGACAGGAAGAGAATTTTGTAAAGCAAATCCAAGCGTATTTGGTGCTTGATATCCACAGAGTAGAACTCCAGTTTTTTCATCATCCTTAGTTTCATCCAAAACATTCCTTGCAGTACCACCTTGGAGCATTCCATGTCCTGTTACAACTATGTCATTCTCTTCAAAATGCTTTCCTGAAACATCTTTAACAATATCATATTTAGCTTTGATTCCCATTATTTTAGAAACTTCAGCAGCTAATCCGGTTGTTTTAATTGTCCTCTTTGTTGAAATTCTTAAGCGTTCCAATCGGCTAATCATTTCTTGGGTTCTACCTACAGAAAAGGCTGGAATGATTAGTCTATCGCAAGTTTCTGCAGCTTTTAGAATAACTGTATTCGGGTCAGTTTTGTCAATCCTTCTATTATAGTATGTACCGTCGAAGATTGTCACATCACTATCTGTTGGAAATTTTGCACCATCAAATAGTTCACTTGAATCTAGTGAGAAATCTCCTGTGAAGAATATACTTTTCCCAAATACATCGATTTTGTAACCTACGCTCCCAAAAATATGCGAAGCAGGGTAAGGAGTTACCTCAAAACCTGGACTGATTTCAGTAGTCTCATTTGGAGAAATAGGGTTATAAACATTGAATAAATTAATCAAGTTTGAACTATTCAGATAAGCAGATTGTAAGGGTGTTGCTTTCTTCTTAGTAACCCCGTTCATTCTTATAATTGACGTAGTAGAATTGAGTAATTTTTCAGTTAATATTTTGGTTGATTGTGTTGCATACCAGCTTTTTCCGTTTTCAGGAGTTATAAGATATGGTAAACCACCTGTATGGTCAAGATGAGCATGTGTTACTAAAACAGCTTTGACATACTTAAGTGCTGGATGCCAACGTGGAATAGAATTGTTTGCAACACTCATACCATAATCTAGCAAAATTGCATTATTATCATGTTGAATTAAAATCCCCATGTTTCCAATATTGCCTCCACCAAGGAAAGTTATCCTTATTTTCTGAGCAACATCAGGACTTGAATAAGATTGCATTGAAGCGTATTCATTCACTAATTCCTTTGGGAATTGAGCTAGATTGTCCATCGAAATTGCTTTGGCATCTATTTTGGAAATATGATTCCTAAGTATTGGATCTACAACTGTAGGAACAACAGGAAAATTCTTTTCCTTACATTTGTTTTCAATCTTTTTCTGGAACTCAGCCATAGAGGTTTTTTTATCTAGTTTGATTTCTGAACTAAGGAATTTTGAATAAAAGTATGCTAATTCGTTCAACAACTTTTGATCTATATGGAAGTCAAGATACTTCAATAGATTAGGGGGGATTGAACTAGCCATTTCCTCTAAGTATTGAGATCTTGTTTTGAGATTAGATAATGTTCTATCAACATCTTTCCCTATTTTTATATCCTGTTCTGATAAAATGTTCTTAGATATTTTTTCTCGAGTTATCTTCGAGAATTTTGCAAATTCTTGTGGTTTAACTCCTAGTTTTCTTGTGAATGCTAGGAAGTTATAATAGTTATACTTAAGTTTCTTTTTGATTGAATGAACCCAAAAACTATAAACTAGAACTTCTTCTTCTAGAATAAGGTTATTTTCCAGTTCTTGAATAACTGATCTATAGATCTCGAAATTTATCGCATCTAACCAGTAGAGTGTAAATAAGTAGTACTCTGATACCTCAGAGAAATTTTCATTTAAACCCACCCATGAGATATCAAAAATATTCATAATATTTGAATTCTGACAAATAAAATAGGGATCTTTACTGATTTTTAGATATTCCCTGCAATCATCGTAAATCTTCTGATAAGTTTTGTTAAGTTTTAAGTTTGGTTTTATTTTCATAATAAATTCTAAATAATTTGTCATGTCGTTTGTCATTAGTAATTTCCTTCTGGAATGTTAAATTTTAAAATATAAATGTAATCTGAGATGTCAATTAAATAAATAAGAAAAAAAATATAGCGAATCTAATCTTCGCTAGTATCACTCTCAAGAAGACTGCTGAAAGCGTCTCTTAATTCACCTTGTAAAGCTTCTTTCATTTGTTTTGTTGATTTAGCTGGTGCTGATGGTGCTTCTGAAGGAGTGAAGTCTTCTTCATCTTCATCATCATCAGAAATTCTTGATGCTCGTTTAGCTAGAGCATCTTTAACTTCCATATTAAGAGCAAATGAAGCAGGCATTGAACCTGAACTTCCAGTAGCTGCCTCTCTCTCTTTTCTATGTTCATCTGGATCAACTTTTTTCAAACCAGCTCGAACATCTTGAATATCGTTAGCACTAACACCAAAAGGGCTAAATGCTGGAGAGCCTGGCCCTGGTTCAAGTGGGGTATTTGGGTCTGGCTCAGGGGCTTTTTGTAAATTAGCTGCTGCTTTCATAAGCTCTGCACTACTAATTCCTGCACCTGTTGCACCTTGCTCTCCTACTGGTGCTGGTATTGCGCTTAAATCAGGTGCTCCTCCTGTTTGAGTTGGAGCTGCTGCTAAATTAGGTGCACTTGGAGCTGCCGAAAGGTTTGGTGCTCCTACTGGACCAGAACTTACTGCAGTAATTGCTGGGGCTGCTGCAGATACCGCAGCTGGAATCGCTGCTGGTGCAGTTGCTGGTGCAACTGCTGGAGCTGCTCCTCGAACTGATAAAGATGGTGCTCCACTCAAACTTTGAGCTGTAATACCCAATGCTCTTTCCACTGCGTTTATCCTCCCATCTAAAGTATTAATATAATCCTCCATCCTCTCTGTTGATTTTACCATTATTGCCCCGAAATTTTCAATCAATTTGGTAAGCTTCATAATAGCTTTCTTAGAAGGTTCAGCGGTACCTGATAAGAGGCCATCTAGATAATCATCAATTGACACATGTATCATGTAAACCTCAAAAACGTGATATAAAAAGTCTATGATATTCCTCAAAAGATTGTTCTATAATTGAGCTGGAATCATGTTTGATACTTTCTTTCTTTTAAGGAAATATTCAATTTCTTCATTCATTAGAGCCTCGATAACAGCTATCATTTTAGAGTAATTTGTAGATTTAAGAAGATCCAAATTGAAAGATTCTTCTCCTATGAAGTAGATGAATCTGTCAGTTACTCCAATTGCTAAGTCAAGAATTCCATTTGAAAAAGCTACCTTGTTTAAACTGTCTTCAGTTAAAACTACAAACTTAATTTCATTGAGGATCTTGAAAAGTAATGAATAGTTAGAAAAGAAAATATCTTGGTTTATATTTTCCAGAAGAACTTTTTTTGTTGATCGGTCTAAAATGAACGAATTGAAGGGTTTCTTCTTAATTATTTTTTCAAAATTCTCGAAAAGCTCTAAATTATCTTTTGTTGTCTCTCTCAAAATTCCATAAGCTTCTTGTTCCTCTCTAACAATCTGTAAAATTTTGGATTGCAATTTAGCAAAAGGTTCATCAAGCATACTACCTATAAAATAAGTTTCAACTTCAACCAAACCATCAAATATCGAAATAATACTCTCAAAAGAATCAGCAATTAAGAAATTTAGCTTTTTAGTTTCTAATTCAAAACCTCTTTCTCCTTCTGAATTTTCAATTCGAACAATAACATAGAACCTTTTATTTAGAACAGGTATGTAAACTAACCTTTCGCCCTCAGACATGTCCATATAGTTAATTTTCTTTCCAGTTAATTCCTCAGAAAAATTCTGCATCGCTGAAAACATTCCACAAATTAAAACTGGATCGATAGGTTCCGAATCTGTTAGAACACCGTGATTAATCAATATTCCATCTTCTGATGTTAACCATATTTCCTTTATCATATTATTTCCTCTTTAGTTCTTCTTTCAAACTGTCACTAAGATATTGTACAAGTCTTGTGTTTTGATTCCCTCCTATAGCAGAATAATGAAAAATATCATTGTTATCTAGCAATCTTTGTCTAGCAATGAACATTTCTTTAAAACCGTTAAGATTTTCTTCAGTAAATAACTGATCATTTTTAGTTAGAATTACTTTAAAAGAGATTTTCCTTTCATCAAAAATCTTCTTTAAGCCTATAATCTTATCAAAAAAGTAATTTGATAGTGCTATGAAACTATTGTCTAAAACGTATAAGATTAAGTCAAATCCTTCTGTAGATTCAACAGATTTGAAATAGTTCAAGAGTAGATTCTTATCACCACTAATTTCCTTAAACTCAATATCATAATCAGTAATTCTTACATTGAAAGATGAGAAACCCATATTGTGACTCAAAGTTTGAGGGGTAGTACCATAAATAAGGTTACTTACAATGCTAGTTTTTCCACATCTATCTTCACCAATTATTAAAACCTTCTTTTTTCTAAACTCCTTTACAATAGAAAAAGAAATGACTAAAGAATGATCTAAATTATTATTGATTCTGAATCTTTCTTTGGCTAATAAATATACATTTCCTGAAGATTCTAGTATCTTCCCTTTCGAATCAACAATGCTCAAGCAAATTGGATGTTCAACCTTAAAGGATTTTTTGAGTTCTGATAAAATTGGAGCTGTTGTTATATTCTTGTTTAATGCGTCTCTCAATTTACTAAGATAGTCACCTTTCTTTAGGTGTTCCAATAGTACATCATTTTTTGTATTTCTGAAAGACATAATTAATCACTAACACTTGTAGTAAGAGATTCAACTTGCTGATCATGCAAAGTAACATCAATTTCCTTTACATACTCTCTATCATCTTCAGAAATTTCAAATAACTGAAATAAAAATTCATGAAATTCCTTCTTTTGTTCTTCTGGATTATGCTTAAAATGACTATGAATTAAATCCAAGTATCTCTGTGCTTCCACATGAGAATCATCAGGGTCGATAATTAAGGAAATAAGTATACCTTCCTCCTCTTGAATAACGAATTTCACCTCTTCTGTTGAAATCATAGAGATGTGTTGATTTTTCAGGAAGCTTTTTGCTGTACGGAAAATTAAGGATAAAAATCTGGATATATCTGTTTTCTTTTCACTTATCTCTGAGAAATCTAGGAATGATAAAACCTTACCAACAATTGTAGAAATCATTAAAGCTTTTGGAGTTGCTCTTTTTATATCCGAGATTTCTTTCAATTTCTTGGTAAACCAATCCATTGCATATTCTATGTTCTTACCTGTCATATTACTAGTTTTAAAAATTTGGAAACTAGCTTTAGGAAATTTACTTATTTTGTTTAGTTCCAAAGTTTCGATTATTTCATCTAAACTCATACAGTCTAAATCTGCTTTATTTGCAAGAAACATTATTGTAATCTGTTTCTCAATTGCTATATTATCGATAAGATACCAAAACCATTCTTTTGCTTCGAGTAACCTATCTCTATCATTAGAATCAAGAACAAAAATAATACCATAACTGTAACTTGAATAATTTAACCAAAGACTGTTTCTTTGCTGTGGATGACCTGCTAAATCAAATATTTTCAAAAGAATGTCATTATACTTTACTATCTCAATATTCAAGCTAGGAGTAGGTACTGTATCAGTCACAAAGGCATTAGTCTTCAAACGCTGAACAAGAGTTGTTTTTCCTGCATTTTCAAGCCCAAGAATCGTTACAGAAACACCTTTCTTACCAATATCCAACTTATCCACATTATCTATTCATAAACTAAAATTAAAAGAACTCTTAAATTAAAGTATAAAAAAATAGAAAAACATAGAAAAGAGATTCAGCATCAAAGAACTATTTTAAGGCCTCTTGAATAATTGAAAGCACTTTCTCAATATCTTCTGTTGTGATCCCAAAATATGTCACCATCCTGAATAATTGGTCGCCCATATGAGAAACTAAAATACCATTCTTCTCCAGCTTGTTATATACATCTGCAGCTGATAGTTGGCTTTTTGAAGTATCAACAATAACTATATTTGTGTCTACAGGTTTAACGTTAAAATCCTCTATTTCAGTTAATTTATCCCCAAGCATCCTGGCGTGTTTATGATCTTCAGCTAATCTGTCAATCATATTGTTTAGAGCATATATGCCTGGACCCGCAATTATCCCGGCCTGTCTCATGCCACCTCCGACAACTTTTCTATTTCTTCTAGCTTTGAACATAAAATCTTCTGTTCCAACAATTAGTGAACCAATTGGACAACCTAATCCTTTACTGAGACAAATTTGAATACTATCGACATTCTCTACAATTTTTGCTGCAGACATATCTGTTGCAACAGCTGCATTGAATAATCTTGCACCATCTAGGTGAACTGAAGCACCATTATCGTGAGCTATTTGTGATAAGATGTCAATGTTATCTTTTGGAATAATTCTACCTCCACCTCTATTATGAGTGTTTTCTAGACAAAGTAGTTTTGGTGTTACTTTATGAACATTGTAAGGTGTTGTGAATATAGATTCAACTTCATGTATATCCATTAATCCATTGTCACCATTTACAAGTAAAGGATAGCTACCACTTATTTGAGATATTCCTCCAACTTCATAGAGATTGATATGACTTTCTTTTTCTAGAACTACACCATCTCCCCTAGCTAAATGAGTCATATGTGAAACTAAATTCCCTTGTGTACCACTTGATACCAATAATCCTGCTTCTTTTCCAAGCATTTTAGCAATTAGAGCTTCTAATTCTTGAACAGTTGGATCCTCTTCCCAAACATCATCCCCTAATTTAGCATTCATTATGGAATCCATCATTTCTTTGGATGGAAGAGTGAAAGTGTCTGACCGTAAATCTATCATTATTTGACGCAATATTTACAATATCTTAAATCTTTAGGAATCAAGTCGAAAATTATTGAGTTCTGTTTTCGTTTTTTCTCGGATAAAATTATATAGTTGAACAAAAGACCTATTTCATATGAAAATATTCAAAATTTATTCTGAGTATGCGAGAGCATATCATGAGATGTATCAGTCAATATTCGATTATGATGAAGAATTCAAAATCTATGATAAATACTTGTCAAAAATGAAAGCTAAGAAAATTCTAGAACTAGGATGTGGAAGTGGGAATATGGCTAAGCTCTTCATAAAGAATAAATATGACTATACCGGATTAGACAGCTCAAAGGAGATGATAGCTCTCTCTAAAGAGTTTGTACCCAAAGGAGAATTCATGCTTGGAGATATGCGTAATTTAGAACTAGAAGAAAAATTTGATGCAGTTTTAGTGACAGGAAGAACTTTCACTCATATGACTACTAACCATGATGTGATGTTTGCACTCAATTCTATTAATGAAGTTTTGAAGTTTGAGGGATATCTTATTTTTGACAATTTCGATGCTTCTGTTATATTCACTGATTTCAGAGAGACTTCTCAGCATAAATCGAGATATGAAGATCGCAAATATCTGCGAAAAAGTGAGACATCATTTGATCTCAATCATGGCTGGTCTTGGAAATGGAAATCTCATTATGAATTACATACAAAGGACAAGATAGAGAAATTTGATGATGAAATAACTCTTAGAGCTTTCACTGAAGATGAACTGAAGTTATACTTAGGAATTAATGGATTCAAAGTCTGTAACATAGAAAAATCTGCTAACGCAATTTTAACAGTAGCCCAAAAAATAAATGAGAAGAAAACTAATGCTCAAAATATTTATTTCAAGCAGAAGTTAAACAAAATTAGTGGAACTTGATAGGTTCGGGAAGTCTATCAATATATTTCAAGAAAGGCTCTGGCCAATTTTTTTGATTTAATCCTTTTTGTGATACAAAAGCTGTTAAGAATCTTTCAAAAGATCCTCCACAACAACCCGACCATAATTCTATATTTCCTTCAGCTTTTACAGAGAAACCTTTGGGATATTTTGACCCTATTATGGATACATTTTGTATTTCTAGCCACTCGCTTTCATCTCTAGAACCACGATAAGGCATATAGGCTTCATAATCAATTGTTCCTACTAAATCTGTTTCTTTTTCCATCTTCTGTTCGGTAGCCGATTGTTGTAACCACCAAGGCATAACTTGGGCTTCTCTGACTTCAAGATCAAGTACTTCATTGAAGATTATTCTCATCTTGTCTCTCACAGCTGTTCCAGCCTTCTTAACTTGTTTTGGTGAACCAATGAACAAAGTTTCAATTCGATGAAGTTCATCAACTCTTTCAAAACCATAAGCTGAACCTGCTTCATATCTATATGTTGGACCACTCCAATCATAGATTTTTATTGGAAGGCTGTCTTTTGCTATAGTTTTCCCTTGTAGAAATGACCAAAATGGCGGGCATTGTGCATATGATAAACCTCCAATGGGAGCTGTTACTTTTTCCGCTAACTTCTCTGTAGGAATTGTTTTTGTAATAGTGATATAATCAGCTATTTCTTCAAAATACTCTGGTGTAGGTTCTTTAGGTTGAACTACAAAATAAGGTTCAAATCCTCCTTGGTAAATTCCTTCAGCGTGTTCAGATCTTAACCAAATCGACCAATCTACAAGTTTTGGTATCATCATCTGATCAAAACCTAAAGGTTTGTAAATGTAATCAGCCATAATCTGTTTCATTGCTTCTGCTAAAGCTGTTATTGTTGGAGTTAGGGTCCATTGATTTCGATAATTTGTTCTCTGAATCCAATTAGCTTCTTGCATAAGAGTAGTTGGATTCTGGTCTGTAAAGAGCTCTTTTTCACCACTTGACCAAACAATCTCGTGATGTTCTTTTTTCGCTCCGTAGTGCTGTTTTACCGCTTTATCATTAACTCTCCGAACGATACGCTCGATAGTTCCTTTTTCTACAAAATCTTCAGGAATTTCTGGATCTATTTCAATCTTAGCAAAAAATTTGTCATCTTTTGAACTAAATTCTATTTTCTTTGTTAACGGGAGAATAAATTCTTTTAGAGGTTCTTGTTCAATTTCGGTTTCAATCGTATATTTTCGGAATACGAATCCTCTCAACCCCACTCGATATTTTTTGCCTATAGCTTCAGTAAGTTGCTTTCGAATGCGAAGTAATGCTACATGTGGAGGAACGGAATTAACAGAAGCAATAACAAAACTGAGTTGAGTGTCATCAGTGCTGATATTACTTATAGTAAATACTCCGTCCTTTTTTGATTCCTGTATTTTTTCTACGAACTGGTTAAAAAATTCTTTCAAATCTTCAGAGCTTTCATCTGGGAGAGGTCCACTTAAATTGAAAGCAGCAGCTAAGTAGTGTTTCATTTTATTATCATCAACGGAATAAATATCAAGTAATTTAACTTTTCCGAAGATTGATAAGAAAAAGAGAAAAAGAGAAAAAAGAAGAGAGATTATTTTTTGTTGTTGTTTTCTTCTATTTGCAAATACTCTTTCAAGATCTTTTTCAATGATTTCATTGTTATTCTTGCATCTTCTGTTATTTTTCCGTCTGAGATTCTGATGTGTCTGAAACCAGGACGTAACAGAGATAGATCATGAGAGCACATGACGAAAGTAGCATTATTCTCCTCTACAGCATCGATTAGTACATCCATTAAAGCTCGAGCTAGGTCTGAATCCATATTAGCTGTAGGTTCGTCTGCAAGTAGCAGTTGAGTTCTACGTGTTAGTGCTAAGGTTAGTGTTGCTCTTTGCTTTTCTCCTGCACTTAACTCATCTGGATATGAGTCTAGCTTATGTTGAATGTGACACTGTTTAGATACTGATTCACCTAGTCGAGGGTCATATTTTAAACCTTGGAAAAGATAAGGTATTAGAAGATTATCTCTCAATTCGATAGGTTCGAATAGACTGTGATACTGTGTAATATATGCAGTATTTGCTAGTCTAAAATTAGATCTTTCAGTATCGTCAGCATCACTTATTTTGAAACCATCTATAGTTATCTGTCCTTCATCCGGAGTCAATAATCCTGCGATTAGGTTGAGTAAGGTGGTTTTACCAACCCCTGAAGGTCCGGAAATGAAGATGAAATCTCCTTTCTTTATTTCTAAGTCCATACCTTTGATAACAGGATAATTTTTACCAAATATTTTGTATCCACGATGAACTCCTTTGATTTTGACCAAAGTTTTTGCATTAGGATCTAGTTTAAACTCTCTCTCGAAGAGATAATTTAAGTCCTCAAAGGATATCTCATCTACAGTTTCTTTAAATTCATCTGGTGGCTTTTGGAGAATGTGATATACCTCTTCTTTGGATACTAAATCAGGATTCCACATCATAGCAATTTTCTTTGAAGGATGGACATCAAACTCTGCGATATCGCGAATTGCTGCAGAAGATTTGATTTTATCAGGTATCTGAATGAAATTAGAAGGATCAATATAAACTGTATTCAGAACCGAAGCGTCTTTCAAGAAATCAAGTTGTGTCTTATCAGATTCGTAACCGACACCAACAAGTCTTCCATCTCTGATGAGGAAGCTTTTCTTGAATGCATTACGATATCTTACATCATGTGTTACTATAACCATGGTGGTTCCTAGTTCTCTATTCACTTCTTTCAAATTTTCAATGATTTCATATGTATTAGCGCTGTCAAGTTGTCCTGTGGGTTCATCAGCCAGAACAAATTCAGGTTGTCTAGCTAAAGCTATCGCAACAGATAATCTCATAGATTCTCCACCACTGAGCTTGGCTGCTTTATTGTTTTTAACATGTTGAAGATTGAACAGGGTGAGAAGTTCTTCCATCTCCTTTTTGGCAATCTCTCTTGGAGTATGCTTCATTTTCATAGGCATAAGTAGATTATCTCTAGCCGTAAGATTGGAGAAAAGATTTTTGCTAGTAAACTGATTTACTAAACCTATGTTCTCGTATCTGAATTTTCTTCTTTCTTTTTCATTCATTCTATCGATTTGAACACCACCGATTAGGATCAATCCACCAGTTGGTACATCAGTTCCTGAAAGCATATTGATTAAGGTGGTTTTGCCAGCACCAGAGGGTCCAATGATGGATACTAACTCTCCATCAGCGACGTCTAAATCAAGTCCTCTTAGGGCTGAAACCTTATAATCAGTTACTTTGTCGTGGTATATTTTGATTAGGTCTAAACATCGAATCATTTTCTCATCACTCCAAGTTCCTTGGCATATATTTCGCATAATTCGCCTTCATCGAGAAGTAGAATATTGACATAAATAATGCCGGTGCCACAATATATGCAATTATCAGCGCACCAATGTTAAAATCTATCAAGAAATTAATTCCTGAATAGAAATAGTTCTTTATTACCAAGATGAACAGTGAGATCAATCCAAACGCAGCAGCTGTTCCCATCACTGCTCCGGGTAAGACTCCTGCAAAGAATGTCTCTGACATCGTCAGTCTGATAATTCGCTTCGTAGATATTCCCATTTTCTTCAATCTATCATTCTTATTAGCTCTTTGTTGAAGAATCTTTAGTGGATTGCTTACACTGATGAACACAATCGCAACCAAACAGATTAACAATGATAGAATAAACTCAGCAGCTATGATGTTGAAAAATGGAAAACTCTCAAATTTAATGTCTTCTACCTCTTCTTGAGTACATCTTACACCCAACCCTAATTCTTGTTCAATCCTGTCTTCTACTTCAGAATGATCAAACCCTTTACTCACCTTTATTAATAATCTATCATTAACATTTTCTCCTGATGCACTAGGATGAATAATTGGCTTAATGTAAGCATAGTTGGACTCTGTCATAAGTAAGGCTGCAATCCTTGGACTATCTCCAGAGACGTATTTTCCAACAGTATAAAAGATTGGCACATAGTTAAATTCTCCTGTAATTGTATAGGTTGTAGTTAATGGTGGTACTACACTTGTGAAAGTGAATCCACTACTAAATTCTGCAAAATCTCTGTTGAAAATAAAAGATGCCATCATTGTTTGATTTTCAGACAATCTTGCAATATTGCTCTCCCAATCTTTAAACATCCTCGTGAGGGGTTTATAAGACGTTGCTAGATATTCCGTCGTGTTCTGGATCAGATAGATTTGAACTACATCATAATCTATCATAGCGCCTTCTATCTCTCTTACCAAAGCAGTACTTTCGACCCCTGTGATATTATTAACGTTAATCAGTACATCTGTAACATTGAAGTTCATCCAGTTATTGATGTATAAATCTGCTCCATTGTAGAAATAAATATCTTTTTCGAAATTCATTTGCATTGAAGCGGGGCTGATGATTGAAGGTAACGTGATTCCAACTATAAGTAGAAATGCCAAGTAGATATTGCTGAATAACTTAATATCTGATCGGATTTCTATCAAGCTGAAGGTACCTAACGATTTTCTGATATTCCAAGTGAGTTTGCTCAATGCTATCATTGAAATTTTGTATAGATCTTTTAGTAGCAGACCTAATCCTAGAAATATTAACAGAACGCCAAATCCTGCTAGATAGATGAAAACCATCAGAATTGAGATACTAGCTGTTTCACCTATATTCTCGTAAAGCAAGGTAATCTTATTTGCTTAAATAAACTGGCAATTCGTTGAGGTGTTTTCTGGAATCTTATTCTCTTTGTTCTAGACATCTTCCAGATTTTTGGTGTAGCTATGACGACTAACCCTATCATTGTGAAAGCAATTGCCACACCTACTCCCGCAAATTGTAGTGACGTTTGTGGATTATTGAATGAGATGAACGAATCAACTCTTAACAAAGCAGGCGATATGACCATAGATAAACCAAATCCTATCCCTACTGCAAGAATCGATTCAATTACCTTTAACCATATATAGTTCGAAGCTATCCGCGTCGATTTAACTCCTTTTGATTGGAAGATTTCAATTTCTTGTTGAAGACTTTGTGTGTAGAGCTCGTTAGTCTCAGAAATGAGAAACATTGCTATATAAATTATTGGCATGGCTAGAGTAAAGAACAAGAATATAGACGAATTCAATCTAGGTGCAAGGATATCAAGCACGAGAGATAGTTCTCCGGAATAATCCCATTTCGAATTGCGATACGTTGGCTCAAAACTAAACTGAGTATCTTGACGACCTTTCAACTCATCATTTTCTTGACTTAAGAGTGAAAGTTGATTAGGTGAAAGATTTCCAAAGTCATATTTGAATTGAATATCAGTGGAAACAAACATATAGTATGGATAAAGCTCTTCAAGATTTTGCCAAGCTAAATCTCCAAAAGCAACCATACCCCCAAAAATACCTGATATGCCGGAGAGTGAATCAAGAGGTAATTGATAGTTATTCGAAATTGTTGTATAGTTAGCAGTCGAAGGAGACCGAAATACTCCTACTATTTCTAACGATACATTGGTGTCTCCTGGTTCAGAATTATAATAATTAATTTGTGAACCCCAGAGAGTAAAATTATCTCCTAGAGTTAAGTTTAGATCTGGAACGCCTAAGAAATCAGTATTAACTAATACTTCCCCTTTAGTTTCTGGCATTCTACCTTCAACTAACAATTCACTAATTGGAGCCGAATAGTTATCAGATAAACTTACGTAATTTAGGTTAAAGTAATCAGTACCATTTTCATATGGGTTGTCTATGGAGACATAGAATGTAGACATGTATTCAAAATCTGAGATTATACTCGCTAAGTTAGGATAGTTCATGTAGAATTCAGTGAGAACCTCACTAATTGCTCGTTTTTCAAAATTCTGTAGTAGTGGGTTTCGTGAGCCAAAACTTGCTGTATCATAATTCAATGATAAAGTCATACTTGGAGTACCTGAGTTTAGTAAATCTACTCTAGCAGAATATTCATCTAGTAGAACTGATTGTTTGGAACTAAAAACTGTAGTACTTGTTATGACTATAATTGCGAAAATTGTCATACCAACAAGATTCATCATATGACGCTTCTTATTAGTTTTAAATAGGGTAAATACTGCAGAGAATGAGTTGTAAACCCAGTACCATAAATTAGCAGATACTTGAGCAAATTTCGATCTGTCTTTGTCGAAAGAACGATTGAGAAATGTTTGCATATTTATGTAAGCCATTTTCACTCGTTTTCTGAAAATTGCTAAAAGAATCCCTAATAAGCCACCAATTACAACTATGTAGATACCTGCAGAGTACCAGAAAATATACAAAGGACTTAGGATTTTAATTTGTGAAACATGTAAATTGAAGAATGCACCTAAATTTACATCTGTAGAAACATAGAATCCGATGAGATTATCATGAGTTAGTTTAGCTTCTTTAATTTCTTCATTCTGTATTGCGGTTGTATGAGTATATATCCAATCACCAGTTGTAGTTTCTAGCATACTGAAAGAATGTAATTCCACATTCTTAGGTACATTATAGATATCAAATTGTTCAGTTTCAAAAATTCCTGTATAATTATCTCGAACTATTGAGATGGTAGATTTGAGTTTTTCTCCTCTGAAGAATTCGTCATATTCAAAGTAAGGGACAGAACTAAAGATATATTCAGTGTACCCTTCTTTTTCTTGGAAGGTAAAACTGTCATACTCGTAAATACCATAGTTGGTTTGATTAAAATCATCTAGTGTGGTGGTATCATTTACACCATATCTTAACGTATAGAGAATTGAATCTCTGGCTAGAGCAAGATTAAATACACCATCTTTTGTTACGAAAAAGCGCGCATCAAATCCCCCTTCGTTAATTACTATAACATTAGTGATATTGGAGATTCCTGTGGAAACATTGGCTGCAGTTGTGATATAGAGATGATTTGAAACACCTTGGTAGATGTATTGGTAACCAGTATATACTGTTCCATTTAGATAGTACATCTCTAACATGTAGTCAAATTCTTCTTCAGCAATCCAAACAGTTCTGATATCTTCCGTATACCAAAGATTGGTTTCATTATCTCTATAAACTCTATAATGTTGATATTCCGTATCTGCATTTTCAGATGTTGGAGGGAAATTATCAATGAAAGTCAGAAATAGATCAAAGTGTCTAGGACCGTCTTGAAAAACTCTGATATGTGGGTAATTCGATCTGGAATTATACTCATGAATCTGGAAATCGACTCCACCATCTTCAGATGTCCAAGTATACATACGGAAGAATGTAATATCATAGAAAGCATGATAAGAGTAGATAAGAGCTATTCCTTCTTCAACAGCATAAACCTCGAAGAAATCGAGTGGATATCTGTCTATAATTACTAAATTAGTTTCATCATTTACAACGTGAATTATCTTGAAAGTGTCATTATCATACGTTATTTTAGTGAAAAAATGAAAGTTACCATCGTCATCAAAGATCATTCTTGATTCTATTTCTACTTCTTCATCCGTTCGTTCTGTAAGTAAAAACAGATTTTCATTATTTTCGCTTTCTGCTGCTCTAGCCACGTTAATTAGTAATATCGAGCTAGCGAGAAATAATGTTGTGAATAATAACACTGCTATTCTTTTATTTAACTTCATTAGACATCCCAATATAACCGCATTTATATTTTTATTGTTGACCCTTTTGCTTAACAAATTCTCTAAATGAAAACAATTTTTTTTTCTGAGAATGTTGTTCTCAAGCTCTGACTGATTAAAATGCAGAATATAAGGTTTTCTAGTTTTTGAAATTGCACTGTTTGAGAATGGAATTCTCAAGTTTGAAAAAACCCATTCTTACAAAACACATGGTTTTGAAAAGTTTAAATAGGATTTAACCAGAAAGAGCAAGTAAGTTAAGTTCATAGAATTTACATCATACGAGGTTAATCTCTTGGAAAAATCTGTAGAAAATCTAAATCTTACTGAAACTGGTAGAAAGAAAGTAGAATGGACAAAGAAAAGGATTCTGATGGTTGTTCTCTTTTCTTTATTAGTACTTATCTCTGTTGCGGTTCTTATCGTATCTTTCGTCAAAAAGACATTCTTATTTGAATTGGTACGTGATTATTTCCTTCTACCCCTTGAAGCTATAGGGTACTGGTCAATTTTCTTGTTTCTTGTTCTAATGGTTGTTCAAAGTCTGATTGTACCTATCCCCTCAGAATTAGTTTTACTTGCTGGTGGTATGCTTTATGGATCCTGGTTAGGTGTTTGGGGAGTTGTCTTAGGAGTAACAGTAGGTGTAGTTGGTTCAGTTTTAAGCGGGGTAGTAACATATTATATCGCTAACAAAGGTGGAAGACCTATTCTAGAAGCTACAGGAGATAATCTGAAAATTGCCGACAAGTTTGTTTTCGCAATGGATTTGTGGATAGAGAAATGGGGTATATGGGCTATAATAGTTGGAAGAGCTGTTCCTGTTGTTATGTTTGATCCTATCTCTTATGCAGCAGGTATTTCTAATATCAAATGGCAAATGTATAATCTTGCAACCCTCATCGGTTCTATTCCTAGAGCGGTTTTCTATTCAATTATAGGATATCAAATGGTCACTGCAGGAGGACTAGACATTCACTCTCTTACTCCAGAACAATTAGATACTGCTGCTGGTAATTTCAATTTGATATTTTACATCATTTTTGGAGTTCTAATCTTGATGTTTATTGCAGCAACAATCATTGCTAATAGAGTTCAGAAGAAAAGAGAAGTAATTCAACAGACTAAACAAGATACTCAAACCAAAGTTAAAGATGAAGAAGTAAAAGAGAATATTCAAGAAGAAATTTACACTTAATATTCTTCTTCTAAATCTACAATATTTTTGACTTGTTCTCCTCGAATAAACCTATTTACGTTGAACAGAAGTTCTTTTCTCAAATCCATAAAAGAGATATCTGTTACCCAAGCACGATGAGCACTCATTATAATATTGTCTAAATCTTGAAATGGATAATCTGAGGGAAAGCATATTTCTGGCGATTGTCCTGGTTGTCCCCCACTTCTTCTTTCTGGGTAATTATACCAGACATCTATTGCTGCTCCTTTAATTCTCTTCTCCTTCAGTGCTTCATAAAGAGCTTTATCGTTAATTGTTCCCCCTCTTCCAACATTTACAATAATGACATTGGGTTTCATCACTTCGAATTCTTCTTTATCTAGAAAGTTTGTAGATTTTTTAGTCAGAGGTAAACTGTTGAAAATGAAATCTGCTTGCTTAATGGCTTCAATTTTTTCATCTGGAAGATAAACTTCTACTTCTGAGTCATCACAATCTTTAGTTCTCTTTATCGCTAAATACTTCATATTGAAAGGCTTACAAAAAGATTTGAAGTACTTGGCAATTTCTCCAAAACCTAAAAACAGAACAGTTTTATTAAAGAAAGAAACCGAAGTTCCTCGTTGGGGATCCCAAATTCCTTGACGTAATAATTGATCACTAGATTGAATGTTTTTTGATGAAGCATGAAGCATAGAGAAACCATGTTCAGCAATGATAAACGAATGGGCATGAGAGTTACAGAAAAGAATTCCCTTTTCTTTGAAATATTGTAGATTGTGTCTATTGACTCCTGTTCCAAAAATCTGTTGCATTTTTAGGTTCTTAGCTTTTTGTAATTGATCATCAGATAAACTCCCACCTATAATAATTTCTGCTTTTGCAAGAGCATCATCCTTTTTGTTATCTTCTAGGTCTTGAAAGAATATCAGTTTAGCAGATTCATCAAGAATTTTTGCTGCATCTTCTCTCTCTTCTGGGGATAGAGTTCCCATAAATAGAACATTCATGACCTTTGTGAGATAAGTAATTTTAAAGAGTTTACGCTAAAACCATTTTCCAACGCACTGCAAAAGAAACTTCAAATAGTACAAGTACTAGAACAAACTTAGTCAAATGAGTGAGAATACAGATACCTCTGATATGCATGCTTTAATCAAGCAGCTTAAGTATAGCTCTATTCCTTTACAGAGAGAAAGAGCAGCTTATATTCTCGCTAATTTTCGTCATTCTAAAGCATTGGAAGCTTTATTAAACGCTCAACTGAAAGATCCTAATCCAAAAGTAAGAGATGCAGCATCTCAAGCTTTAGCTTCTTTGATCACTTCTGACGATTTTGATGAAGGGATTGTTGAGGAACTACAATCACAGGATAAAGAAATCGACCCTAGCTTAGGAACTGATCTATTCAATCTCTCAAAAGAATTTGAAATCATAAGAAAAGGGATGAAGAAAGAAAAATACAATCAAAGTGATTCAATTGAATTACGACAGCTGTTCAAATCAGTTGATAAGGATCGTTATCTCAAGAAACAACCTAATGTTAGAACTTTGATTAATTCAATTCTGCTCCTTCCAATTGATAATCCAGATATGGGGAGAGATGTAGCAATTGGGATAGGAGAAATACTTCGAGTCAGTACTGAAGAAACAGAGAGATTAACTGCAATCGGTTGTCTCAACAACATCATTACTAACATTGATAAATATACACCCTATTTTGGAATTGCTGAAGCTTATATCATGATCTTCAAAGCTTCAGATGATTTTGAAATGAGAATTACAGCTTTCAAATGCTTGGAAGAGTTGATTGTAAAGAAGAAGTCTCTTGCAAAATTGAACCAATACACTAATGATATCGTTAAGCTTTTGAAATTCTCTTATGATCAAAAAATTCGAGAAATAGCATTGTTTGCTTATCCTGATTTGATTTTAACTCGAGAGGATAAAATTCCTTACCTTATTGATCTCATCATTGGTGTAGTTAGAGCTACATATGAAGATAGACTTCGTGAAATGGGTCTAAAAGCTCTTGAAGCTATTATCATTCGTGATTATCTTTCTGATCTAAATGTTCAACGAATAATCAAGATTTTGAAATCCCATCACTCCAAAAATGTTAGAATTAGAGCTATCGAGTTATTTACACAAATAGTCTTTCAATCAATACCCAATATAGCAGAAACCTCCATTGTTGTTCTCATGAAGGTTGTATTGAATACTAAAGAAGAGAACATATGTTATACAGCTCTACAAAATATTGAACGTTATACTTTCATGTCTTTAGAAAGTGAGAATATTATCAGAATCTTACAAACGATAGGAGACATAACTCTGAAATCCTATCACCCATTCTTAGCTTTTAGAGCTTACAATATATTAGAAAGCATAATTCTGAATAATCAAGAGAAATTTACAGAAGAGTTTGCAGAAACATTCATCGATTGCTTGAAACTGCACAAAGATATAGGCGTTATTGAGCAAATTCTTCTTACTTATTCTGCTTTGGTTACTCATCGTCATCTCATCCCTAAAGATATCAAACAATATATCAAGACCATCCTCTATGTTACAACCGACCCAGAAATCCTAGAAGGTTTAGTAAACATCTTTAAAGAATTGATGATATCTGATGAGAAAGTGATACCTGAAAAGGTAGTAAATAAACTCATGGAAATTGTAAGTAAAACTATTGTTAAAGATGATATATTTTTGTTACTTTCTCAATTAGAAGTTGAAGAGTTTTTTTAATCAGATATAGAAAAGAATCTGAGAAAATACCATTAAAGATACTACTACTACCATTTCCGACACATTCATTTTGAATTCCCGAATAACATTTCTGAAGAGAATTGGGGAGATAACTGAGATGAGTAAGAAGAATGTTCCAGGGAAGTAAAGATAAACAACATGATCTCTATAAGGGATGGAATAATTCCACATTAACCCAAAGAAAACTGTGATAGTGATAAAATCTATAATTGAATAGATCAAGAAAGGTAATCTGATTTTCTTGTGCACATCCATCTTGTAAGCAAAATAGAGCATTGGCACATAGAAGAAGAATATATCTGTGTAGAAATCAGTAGTTTGTAAGAGTTTCAGTTTAAACATATCTTGGAATGCGAACTCATCAAAACTCTCAAATGGAACTATCGGAAAACCAAACTCCATATTACTTGGCCAGAGGAAATAAACTGTATCAATATAGAGCATGTCTATAAAGATATGTATCGCTAAACCCAGAAACAATCCTAGTGCAAAACCTGTTGTGTCATAATCATATTTCTTTTTTATTGAAGGAACTAAACCCAACAGAAATATCAATAAAGGAATTCCTATCAAGAAAATCAGACTATGAGTAAAAGATCTATGAATGGCTCTAACTGCTTCTTCAGCTTGAATGATTGCTTCAGCTGTTCCCTTACTTCTTACTATCAAATAAGTTAATGCTGCTACAACTATATCAATGTCAGGTAGAATGGATCCTATAACTGCAGCTAGCTTGAATTCCTTTCTTTTCGCAAAACTAGCTAATACCAGTCCTGAAAGAAAATGAACTCCGCCTTGCACGTCTCATAATTTGGAAAAAGAGATATATAATGTTTCCGCAATCTCTAAAGGCATTCTTAAGATAAAGTTATTTTTTTGATCGATTTACTGATTTCATTGATAATCTCTTTTGCTTCGTCTTTTTGGATATCACCATGAACGAAAACTCGGCATGAAGGATAGATGGAGATTTTGTTACCTTTTTCATCATCTTGTAAGACTAAAATAACCCTAGTCTCCCGTAGTAACTTGAAAGACTTAAGATTTAGAAGAAGCTCACTCTTAAGGTCACCTAAGGGAACATTATGAAACTCCTTAGGAATACCTTCAAAACCTTTCTTTTTCTTACAAGGTTCAATTGTGTCGTAAATCATCTGAGCTAAAATTAAATTCTCTTGCTTTAAAATCTTATATTTCGAACTATTTTTTATTTTCACATAATGTTTTTAAAAGTTAGATAATCTAAATCGATATGAAAAAAAAACTTCTTAGAATCAATCTAACTACTACTCAAATTACAAAAGAAGATATTCCAGAAGAAATATACACAAAATACATAGGTGGTACTGGTTTCATTGCATATTATCTTTATAAAGAACTTGATCCAAAAACTGAACCATTAACACCAGAAAACAAGATTATTATTGCCTCTGGACCCGCTCAAGGAACAAAAATCCCTATCACTGGGAGATATGTTGTTGGAGCACTTAGCCCTCTGACTGATCACTTTATTGATAGTCATGTAGGAGGGTTTCTGGGTCCTGAACTTCGTTTCGCAGGATATGACTTAATTATTATTGAGGGTAAAGCTGATAGTCCAGTTTATATCTCAATCAAAGATGATTTAATAGAAATCAAGGATGCAAAACATCTCTGGGGAGAAGTTTCATACAAAACTGAAGCTCAAATCAGAAACGATGAATCTGAACCTAAAATGCGTGTCATATGTATAGGACCAGCAGGTGAAAATCTTGTTACTCTTGCCTGTCCTACATCTGATGGTCATCGCAATCCTGGAAGAGGTGGTTTAGGCGCAGTCTTTGGTTCCAAGAATCTAAAAGCTATTGCAGTCAAAGGTTCCACTCGTCCTACCAATGGTAACCACGAAAAGATCGAAGAACTCAGAAAAGAGTTTGTTGCCAGAGCAAGGAAGAGTATAGAAACTGGAAACGGGATGGATAAATATGGTACCAGTAATGCTGTTGCTTTTTCCAACCAGATGAGTCAATATCCAACTCGAAACTGGCAATCGGGAGAGTTTGAGGGTAAAGATGGATTGAGCGGTGTGACTATGGATGAGAAATACAAGGCAATCAAACGTCCATGTTATCAATGTCCAATAGGTTGTTCAGCTGTATTTAGTGGGGATAATTTCGAATGGACAGATCAACCTGAAGTATCTAGACCAGAATATGAAACACTAGCTATGCTAGGAGGAAATTGTGGTATTGATGATTTTGACACCGTAATCAAAGCTAACGAGATGTGCAATCAGCTAGGATTGGATACTATCTCAACTGGCAGTGGAATTGCTATGGTCATGGAAGCAGTTGAGAAAGGAAGGTTGAAAGGACCAGAGTTTGAGGGGATTAAATTCGGTGCAGATGAGAAAGTTTTCGAGATGCTGGAAATGATAGCCTATCGGAAAGGCATTGGAGATATTCTAGCTCGAGGAGTTGCTCAAGCAGCCGAACACTGGGGAATAGAAGATCTTGCAATCCATGTCAAAGGACTTCCATTCGCAGCCTGGGATCCAAGAGGACGACTTGGGTTAGGGTTGAGTTACTCAACTTCTTCAGTAGGTGCAAGTCATTTACGAGGATGGCCGCAGACTTCTGAAGTACCAGACAAGAGTGCTGTTAGTGTGATTGATTCCTTAGTTGATGAACAAGATTACAAGACTCTTCTAGATTGTCTGATTGTATGTTCATTCTCCTATGCGATTGATGGAGGATTCCAATATATAGAGAGACAGAGAATCATGGAAGCTCTTTGGGATAGAGATGTACCCAAAGAAGAGATGATGGAAATAGCTCAACGAGTTTGGATAACTATGAGAATGTTCAATGTCAAAAGATATGGAGATAAGAAACCGATAGAATATGATCAATTACCTAAGAGACTAATGCAAGAACCATTACCATCTGGGAGAGCTGAAGGAAGCAAAGCCTTCATTGATGAAAACGATTACAATAAATGCTTGCAGTTAGTCTATCAGAAACGAGGATTAGATGAATACGGAGTTCCAAAAGAGGAAAAATTAAGAAAACTTGGTATCGAACCGTGAAATTTGAACAAACCTCTATGCTCCCTCTTTTTCCTCTTTCCACTCTATTACCTAGGAAAGAAACATTAGGACATAGAAATCTAAATCTCTTTATTTCTAGAAATATTTATTACGCTAAGAGCTTACTAAGACATAATGCCGAAAAAAAGTTCAAATTTAACTGGTCTAATAATACTTTCTGTTCTACTGATTTTAACAATTGGTGGATTTGGTTATTGGAATTTCACTCTACAAAAAAATCAAGTAACCTCTTACTATGCTGACCATGCTGCTTCTTTCACATCTACAGCAGAAGACAGCTACTATGCTATCCCTGATCTAAGCATTTCAATTAATGTTAAAAATGGAGATAGAGTATACTTTATGTTTACATGTACTGCTTCACTTACTGCAGTTTCAGCTGTTACAATGATGCATTTTCTTGTAAAGGTGGATTCAACTCAAATAACTGAATCAGAGGTAATAGTAGGTTGGTCTGGAGTTCTACCAACTACTTATCTTGAATATTCTGTAGCTCTACAATATTTAGATGATTCTCTAACTGCTGGAAGCCACACTATAACAATTATGACTATGAGAGAATGCGATGGTTTCATAATGAACAGTAATTTACTTGTACAAGTATACTAGCAGATTATACTTGATTTTTTTTCTATCATCATTAAATATGAAAAAATATTGTTTTGAATAATCTACTTGATTAGGGGTTGTAATTTGTTTACGAATATACTATTCAGAAATATTCAAAGGAATCTTCATATATTCAAAATTTAAGTTCATTTTGAATGTCGAAAGAGTTATCTTTTATCGGTAGAATTAAGAAGACCATTTTCAAAAATTTCGCACTTCCTAGAGTTAAAGGAGTTTATGAACTAGAAAATTCAGTTAATGAATTGGAGAATTCAATCAAATTTAATGCCGAATCTGAGGCTAGATTTGATATTCCTATAGAATTTGGTAGAAGAGACGGAGTAGAAGTTCCTTTAACCTCTGTGACTATCAAACACATTCTTACTTGTATTAAAAATATGAAAAGAGCTATATATGATCTCAAAAAGAATCCTGTTGATCCAAGAATTACTATTGAAAAAGAAGAACTAGAAGAACTGGTTGAATATGCTAAATCAGTCAAAGTTTCAGCTGTCGGATATACAATTGTTCCCCCTGAATTAGTCTTCAAAAACAAAGCGATTGCATTTGAAAATGCTATTGTTCTAGCAATGAACATGGATAATGACATAATAAGTGGAGCTCCAGACAAACCTACACTCAAAAACATCTGGTATACTTATGCTAAGCTAAGTATTGCTTCAAACAAAATAGCTAGATACTTGAGAAAAAAAGGTTTTGCTGCTCATGCATCTCCTCCACTTGGGGGAATAGCGTTATATCCTAAGCTAGCTCAGAATGCCGGCTTGGGAGAGTTTGGATATTCAGGTTTATTAATAACTCCTACAAATGGTCCTACATTGAGATTAGCTGCTGTGTATGTTTCTGCTGTTAATCTTCCTGTTAATAAGAAGAATGAACACAGCTGGGTTAGAGATTATTGTGAACAATGCAGAAGGTGTATCAAAGAATGTCCTCCTGGAGCTATTTACGAAACTCCTATAGTGCATGATACTGGAAGAGTCACTCATATCGACAACGAAAAATGCTTTCCATACTTCGGAAACAATTATGGTTGTACAGTTTGTATCAAAGTATGTCCCTTCAACAAAATTGATTACCATACAATAAAGAAAAACTTCGAAAAACAGCAAAAATCGTGAGTAGATTTTAAAAACAAGTATGTATCTCAAATTAAAACTGGTGCAATTAATTGACTTTGATGGATAAGATTCAAAATTTTATTATGATGAAATTTATGGTTGGATTGTTTGAAAGAGAAGATAAACTCTCTGATAATGAAGAATATATCAAGTACAACAAAGATTCTCCCGCCAGATTTGAAATAATGATGGAAGGGCACAATTATGGTAAAAGGAGCGGATTTGGACCAAGGGTAGCTCCACTTATGCTATCAGTCATTCGAAACCAGAACAAAGTTTTGAATGATTTAGATAAAAATCCACCTCAACCAAGAACTGAAATTTCTGAAGAAGAACTAAAAGAGTTAGAGAAATTAGCTAAAAAACTTGGTGCAGGAGTTATTGGTTATACTCAGATTTCACCTCAGCTTATTTTTAAAAATAAAGCTCTTCTTCATACTAATACCATCGTCTTAGGATTTGAGATGAATAAGAAGCATATAGATACAGCACCTAGCAAAAAATGTCTCCATGAAGTATTAAGTACATACGATGATCTCGGCATAGTTTCTAATAAATTGGCTAATTATCTTAGAAAGTTAGGTTTCTCAGCTCATGCTGGCCATCCGTTAATGGGTGCAGCATTATATCCTCCTATGGCACAATCAGCTGGTATAGCATTCATAGGATACTCAGGAATTATGGTCTCCCCCGAATTTGGTCCTAGATTCAGATTGGCTGCTGTTTATACCAGTATTGAAAATCTTCCTGAACCTAAAGAGAATGAACATGCTTGGGTAAGAGAGTATTGTGATCAATGTAGAAAATGTATCAGAGAATGTCCTGG
>CAZPXJ010000025.1:0-27466 GCA_964590855.1 uncultured archaeon | reverse complement strand
TCTAAATCAGCAATTATACCCTTTATAGATCGGGTAACATAAGGGAACGTAAAAGCTATATGAGCTAGAATTATCAGAAGTGTTCCTTGCGATACAAGTCCAACTTCAGAACCAAATAATCTAGAAATCCCATTATTAGTTCCCCAAAATAAGTAGATTGAGAACCCTAAAGCACTAGTAGGTACAGCCATTGGCATATCAACAAGCGTGTCCAAGATATTCTTCCCTCTGAAGTTATATCTTGCTAAAATCCAAGCAATGGGAACACCTACAATTATATCAAAAACTGTAACAATAGAAGCTATTTTCAGAGATAGACCTATTGAACGCATCATCATAAGAAATGCTTCATTCCCTAGAATAGGGTCGTTGAATACAGTAGAATTGATATCGTTCCAGCTGATTATTATTTGAAGAAGAAGATATAGAATAGGTCCAAGAACAAGAAGGATGAAAATTCCAACAGTAATCACTTTCCCAACTGAAAGAACACCTTCCTTGGACAACCACTTTTCAGCTGCTAAAAGAGTTCTTCTCATCTTGACTTCAACATTCAACTTTTTATCTTCTAGATCCATCAGCTCACCCTCCTCTTACGTTTGATAATAACCAAAATTGTGAGAATACCAAAGATTAGGGGGATTATAGTTAGTAATTCATAGTCCAGTTGCCAATATTCAGCATTCTCGTCTTTTTCCAGAGTTGTTGCTCTCGTTTTTAACCACAAATCAGGAATTCTATCCAATACTTCTCCATCAGTAGGGACATTGAATTTAGGTATAGTTATGTTGAGATTTACTCCATTTTCAGGTTTGAATACAGTTTCCATCTCTTCTATAATATCTGTATCATTTGCTATTGTTTCATTTCCTGGCCTAAAACCAAATGGTATGGCTTGCTTTTGTATCTCTTTGGATAGTAAGAATGATTCAAATTCTGTTGCTGCATATTGTTCTTCAGGAGTAACCCAAGAGGCATTTAAAATAACTAGTGGATGATCACTCCATAAAGTTCCTTCTTCTGGATAAACAGCAACAATATTATCATCCCATTTAGCAAGAGCTTCTCCATCTTTCGCTGTTTCAATAATGAGATTTTCATACAAAATCATCACATTCAGAGCTGAAGGACCTAGTTGAACAGCTTGTTTAGCAAGAAAACCTGTAGAAGTTCCATATAGAACAGCTGTTGATTCTACTTTTTCCATCCATTCTTGAATCGTTGAATTCTGCAAATCATTCATAGTAATCTGGTCTGGCAATTTACCACTTGCAGCTGTTATTTCAAGAAGGACAGCCATGTAACCTGAATTGGATTCCTGGGCAGAAGTGTGCGCAAGTTTAAGTTCAGAATCTGCCAGATCATATAAATCTGCCCATTTTGTGAAATTATTTTCATCCCTAAAACTTTGCCAAGTACCCATTATAATTGGTGAAGCAACCAATGACTTTACTTGAGAAACATCAATTATAGAACCGCCAAATTTCTTATCCCATGACCAATCGAATAAAGGCACCCAAACTGATGCAGCAGGACTCCAGATGGCTGGTTTACTCTCACCGGAAAGGATAGATAGCATTGAAGTACGGGTACCTTGAACTTCAAACTCCAGCCTAACAGTCATATCAGGATTTCTTCCTGCAAACCATTCAGGAAATTCTGGTGCAATAGAATTAATCCACCCTTTCTTCTCACTTGTATAGAGAACACTGAGGACAATTTCGTCTTTATCTCCTCTAAATTGGGCTTGTCTTGCAATATCAAGACCAATAACAGAGACAACAAGAACTGCAATAAAAACAAAAGCTGGTATTCTTCTCTTGCCCAATTTAGAACCTCATGAAAGTATTTTCTAAAGTCTCTGGGGTATAATTTACATGCCTATTAAAAAAATTATGGAAGAGTTTTTCTTCCTAAAAATCATCTAAGATTTTGCAGCATATTGGACGAAGCAGAAGAAATACTCACAATTGCTTGAAAAGACTTGTAAGCTTCATTCATATCTTTCGACGTATACTCAACAGTAACTGCATCTTTACGTTCAACAAATGGCAAGAATGCAACTGCATCTGTTTGATGTGTCTGTTGAAGGGTTAAAGAGACATTTATCGGTTTTTCGGTAATAAAAGGTTTAACTGAATTTTCATTGAAGTTACTAACAGCTTTATTAGTTGCAGATTTTAATTCTCTTTCAATTAACTTCAAACTTGGGCTTTTTGCAGCTAATCTACTTAGAGATTCCTTGAGTGCTACTGTTTCAACCCATGGAGTGTGTGTTTTTACATCATCCTCTATCAATTGTTTTTCACCAGCAACTAATATCGGAGGTATCCCTAGTTCACCAATTGTATATGAATTCAATAGATATTCACTTACTTCAACACCATTGATAACTAATTTCCGTACACTGCCACCACTGTATGTGTGGTCAAAAGTAGAATTGATAGTGCCTGCTTTTGCATGATAACCTAGAAAAATTCCTACATCACATCCTTCAGCACCTGCTACCATACTAGTGGGTCTTAAGCCACCTCTGACAATTTCTACACATTCTGGTAAATCTTCAACAAGCAGATTAACCATAGGCCCATGACTATCAGCCACAATTATCTTATCAAAACCATTCTTGTGAAGTTCTTCTGTTACAAACATCGTAATTTTAGTAGCAATTTTTCTAGCTTCTTCAAACAGCGACCCCTTAAGATTAAGCTGCCCTGGAATGACTACATAAGGCATTCCTTCCAAGTCAACTGAAATAAACGCTTTCATCAATACTAAATCTACGAGTCAATTTAAAGCATTTTCCCAAATTTGAATAATGTCTCTTATTTGAATAGAAAAATAGTAGGTTAGTTACCTACTTCACTTAATATTGCAGGAATTACTCTCCTAAAGTCTGACTGATCAGGTATTCCAACATTAGGGTCATCTGGTTCAGTAATGTTCAAGATAGCTATATCTGCACCATTGAAGTAAGCTTTTCTTACATGAAGATAGTCTATCCCTCCTGCTACTGAAACAAGACTATCATATTTCGAACGTATTTTTGATATATCCTTATATCTAATCAGATTTCTTTTGTTGCTTTCTTCATCTCTTCCTTTATGAATTACAACAACATCAGGTTTTGTTTTCATGGGAAGCATTTTTCGTAAAGGATTATCAACACCAAGCATATCTATCATAGAGTAGATATTGTGATTTTGGCAATATGTAACAAAGAAATCCAAAGTTTCAACGGGAGCAGATCCCATTACAGTTGCAGCATTAGCTCCTGCACTAGCTGAGAAAATAACTTCTTTTGCAGCTCCATCTGTAACTTTGATATCAGCAACAACCAATCCTCGCCACATCCGTCTGATGAGACTGACACCTGCCATACCAGTTCTCTTAATGTATGGAGTTCCCGCTTCTATGATTATTCTAGGATCATAGGGGATTTGTGGAAGTACGCGTCGAACTTGATGAGCTGAGCCATTGAAAGCGATTTGTACATATCTCTTGAGATTTCTTAAACCCAAAAGCTCTCGCCTCTTTATTTCTTGCCTATAACTTTCTTAGCAACATCAGTCAAATCACCAGGCAGAAGGATGATAATTTTCTCACTTGGATCTTGAGCTATATCTCGGATAGTTTGCAAAGTTCTGAGCTGCATAGCTGCTGCATCTTGTGCAAGCATATTTGCAGCTTTTGCAAGATTTGCTGCGGCTTGAAGTTCGCCTTCAGATTTGATTATCGCTGCTCTTTTTTCTCTTTCTGCTTCAGCTTGCATTGCAAATGCTCTTTTCATTTCTGCAGGAAGTTCAAGTTCTTGGATCTTAATCCCTTTGATATCAATTCCCCATTCATTGGTTTCTTTATCAACAATGTTTCTAATATCTTGAGCAATTTGATCTCTTTCAATAAGAACCTGATCAAGTTCCATTGTACCCATAGTATCTCTTAGAGCTGCTTGAGTGTATTGTCTAACGGCATAGACATAGTTTTCAATCTTTATCACCGCATCTTCAGGACGTTCTACTTTAAAATAGACCACCGTGTTAGCCAATACTGGAATATTATCCCGAGTCATTACTTCTTGTCTAGGAATGTCTTGAGTTATAATCCTAAGATCAACCTTCCTTGCTTTTTCAAGAACCGGTAAGACATAAACTATTCCAGGTCCCATTGTTCTCTTGTATCTTCCTAAACGGAAAACTACAATCCTTTCATATTCTAATACCACTCTGATTCCTGCGAGGAACCAAATACCTATGAAAAATAGTGGTATACCTATTGTTGGCCCAAGCCACCATAAATCTGCCATTTTTATTTACTCCTTAATTAGTCAAGAAACAGTTAGAAAGCGTATATTTAACACTTTGGCACAAAAAAAGAAATGTAAGGGTTCTTCTAAATCTTACCAAAGACTAGATAACCTCTTTCTGAACCTATTGAAAATACTTGGAATTTTTTCCCTTTTGCAGTCTCACAATCCAAAGCAATTAGCGGAAAGATGTAGATTGGTTTTCTAATAGTATAATCTTTATTCTTATCTGCATTCTTCCAACTTTTCTGGGTTTCATTAACAATCTTAGCTATTTCTTTGGTGAAATATCCCAAACTTGGTTCAATGAATCGTTGATTCAATTCATTATATGGATCTCTGAGAGCAATACCTTCTACTCTTTCAATTGCTTTCTGAACTTCCAAACCCATCTCTTTTTCAAATCCTGAAACTTTGGTAGAAGATAAGAGAACTGGTGTTGCAGCTCTTTCAGCTCTGAAAGGCACAGGTTGAATCACCCATTTATACAAAACACCATGACCACCACATTCTTTGCATGTTCTAGTTCCTTGTGCTTGGCAATTGTCACATGGAACTTTACCAGTACCACCACACTTGTAACAAGTCAATGTTTTTGTTCCTGAACAAGTGGGGCAAGGAACCTGTTGTTCAACGTTTCTCTTATTATTCTGCTGATCGATAACTGACAACCTTATTGATTTTTTTCCTGTTGAATTGCAATCTTTACAGCCTACAGATGTTCCTTTGCAATTAGAACAGGTTATGAATTGTCTTCCATTACATTTGGAGCAAGTAGTATTACCCGTACCTCTACAACTATTGCAGCTGTATTGCTGTATAGAATTAAGATATGCTACATTTTCAGAACCTTTCCACTCTGACTTGACGGTTACAGTTTTAAATTCGTAAAATTGTTCTTTTTGGAGAGATTTAACATCACCTTGTTTGATATTTTTTGTAGCTGTAGAAGGTTTTACTTCATATATCTCTTCATAAAATACTATAGCTTCTTTATGGACAGTTTTTACATATTCTGCAGCTGTAATGTTATCTAGAGAAAACACAGCTCCCTTAGTCTTGTAATGCTTTTCAAGGTTTATCTTTTTTGAAGCTTTTTGCTTCCATGAACTCCATATAACATCTGGATTTGGACTTTTAATAATTATCTGACTCATTCTTTCACTTCAATTGATATTTGAAAACAAAAAGAGAATAGAGAATATAATTTTTATTGAATAAGCAATGCAAAGTTAGAATTATTCTGGAGGTTTAGTTGGAATGCTAGGGTCATCCTCCGCTGGAAAGATTTTACCACCTCTTCCCAAGGATATTTGCTTTTTCTCCCTAAACTCCTTGCACCACCCTTCACTTATGGTAACTACTTGACCTACTTTGTAGTTATCTGCAGCTGTCGCACCCCACAAAGTTAGGGTTGTAGTACCTGTTTCATCAACTACTAGAATATCCCAAACATGTCCAGTTCTTCCATCCCTGAAATTTATTTGTCTAGGACCTTGTTTCGATAAAATTCTTACTTTTAATTCGTCAAAATTTGAATCAGCTTTGAGTTCTTCGATTTTCATTCTAACCACTTTAAAGCGTTTAGTAATATCTTTGAATAAGTCACTTTTAAGTGTGCCTTATCAATCAATATAATATAACCATTTCAACTTATAAACTAAAAGAAAAGAAACTTTGGAATTGACTATTCCATTATATAGTTTCTATAAAGTTTGTTTAGAAGACCTTTGGAAGGTTTAAGTTCTCCGTTCTCTATTTGTTTTATTGTATTTATGAGCAATTTATTAACTGACATATCGATGTTATATACACGTCCTAGTTCGACAATCTTCCCATTTAGATAATCAATTTCTGTTGTACGACCATTCCTTACATCTTGAAGCATAGAAACGACGGCATCTTTATTATCTCCAGTCATTTTCCAGATCACCATTCTTGCTATACCATAACTTACAATGTCATATACATAAAGCATCTCTGGATGTAGAATACCTTGGAAAGGATTTAATCGTAATTCTAAAGCATCAACAACATGAACCATCTCTCTCCAAGCCCATAGACCTAGTTTGAGCCCGGGTTCATAGTTTCCTACTTCACCTAGTTTCAGATTACCTATTGCACAAATTGGGTTAATTGTTGAGTTAATCATCACCTTCATCCAGACATCACTTAGAATATTTTGTGATTCTTTTGTCTCGAGGAAGAGATTAAGAAGTTCAATTATAAAATCAGGAACACTACTTTTTGGATTCTCTGAATCTGTAGCCTTAATCTGACCGATTATCATATCTCCACCCGTGGTCTGAATAGCTACACCAGTATCCTTCAAGAGACTATTGAAGCCAACTACACAAGCATAAACATTACTGAAAGAACAGTTATCAAAGATGTCTTGTGCAATAAATCCATTTTGAAGTGATACGACAGGAGTATCTGTTGAAATGTACTGTTCTAATTCCTTGACCAATGACATGGTACTATTTGCTTTGAGTGTAATCAAAACAACATCTGGTTTTATAGAACCATCTTGTAGGTCTTCCATAACAATCGGAGTAATTGTGGATGAAGTAGTTTTGTCGTCCACTTTGTAAATTACAGGATTCTTAGAAAAGTGTTTCTTATGATATTCTCTACCTAGTAGATACACATTATGATTCCTATTCCCTATTGTTGCAGCTGCACCACAACCAATCGCCCCAGGTCCTATTATTAATACTTCCATTTTAGTCACTCCAGTTTCCTCAGCCATTTTGAACCATCCTTGAAAGCCTTCTTGTTTATCTGTCTAATAACCATATTTCGTCCAAGATAATCTGCGACAAGTTCCTCTGCTTTATCTGTAGGCAAGCCTATATCCTGGAAAGTTGTTATCGCAGAAAACATTGCGACATTTAATGGTTTGAATTTGGTCTTAATATCTTCTTCAAAACCTTGAGCGTCAAATAGATACAACTCAGAAGAGTGTTTCTTCAATTCTTCATCTATTGCTTGACTATCTGGGAATTGTTCATAACCTAAATCAGAAGTTGGTCGGATGAGGTATTTGTTTGAAACAATTACTTTAGCCTTAGACCCCTTTGCAAGATAAAGATAACGAAGAGTTTCTAACTTTTCTAGACCTATAAGGTAATCCACATCCCTTGCGGCAAATACAGGATTTTCTGCTTCGTTGATACGGAGCAACGATTGAACAGATCCACCTCTTTGAGATAGACCATGGATCTCATTATAACAAACTTTCTTTCCCAAACCAAAGCTCACATTAGCTATTAATTTAGTTAAAGTAATCACTCCTTGTCCACCTAAACCTATGATAGCAATATTAATTGATTTCTCATTATTTGTATTTTGACTCATTTCTATCACCTATTTTTTCCTTGGAATAATTGCTTTCTGAGGACATACATTAACACAAATGTTGCATGCCGAACATGTCTCTTCTTTAATTTCAATTCGTCCATTTACTTTAATTATTGAAGGACAATCAAATTCAATGAAACATGTTCCACAATGATTACACTCTTCTTGATCAACATATGGGGATTCACCCAAATCATAATCGTGTCTGTATAATTCTACTATACACTCTCCATTGAAAATCATAACAGATGGTCCTTTGAAGTCCATAGCTTCTCTAAATAATTTTGTGTTTTCTTTGACATCTTCAGCTCTAACAGATTTGACCCACTTTACACCTATTCCTTTTACTAATGCTTCTATATCAACAGAATTTTGATTCTTTGCTATTTTTTTATCTGAAGCTGGAGTAGGTTGTCCTCCTGTCATTGCAGTCAATCTATTGTTTAATATTGCAACTGTAATATTATGGTTGTAGAGAACAGCATCTATTAGTGGAGGAATGCCAGCATGGAAGAAGGTTCCATCACCAATTATTGCAACTACAGGCTTTTTATTAGTTAAAGAAAATCCCAAAGCTGTTCCAATACTCGCTCCCATACATAACCAGAAATCTCCCACCTCAACAGGTGAAACTTGTCCTAATGCATAACAACCTATATCCGAAGGCAAAATGTGGGTTGTTGTATCAGTGGCCATTTTTATTGAGTAAAAAGCTCCTCTATGAGAACAGCCATCACATAACCTTGGTAGTGTTCTTGGCATTAGTAAGTCCTCTCGACCAATAACTTTTTCAAAAGGAAGTTTAGGGATTTCTTCATATTTGAAAGTATTTTCATCTTCTGGATCCGCAGCAATTAATTGAAAGGGGTCTAGAAGAACATCAGGGATAATTTTATTTTCTTGTGGGATTCTTAGTTTTTCTTTACCTATTATCTTCACATTCAAATTATTTTTTGCTATTATTGCTGAAATTGCATCTTCAAGGTATGTTTCTAATTCTTCAACAAAATAGATATATTTGAAATCCTTAACAATTCCACATATTTGTTCGTCACTCAAAGGGTGAATGGCACCAATTTTTAGTATTGGAATACTTAAGTTAGAATAATTTCGTGTATATTCCACCATTGGATAAATAGCCCCTTGTGTTATAATCAATTTATCAGATTTTGAATCAGCAAATCTTAGACTATTAAATCCTAAAAACTCTTTATCAGATTTTATTGCTTTGAGTTTTCCATGAAGTTCTTTGTGGTAGATATACCTTGCAGGGACCATATATCTAACATCTTTGAAGAATTCTCCATCTTTGCTCATTTTCTCTTCAATATTGTTTTTTACAACTTCAGATGTATTCAATGATGTAAAATTAGTTAATCGAACGATAAAAACAGAATTGTAACGTTCTGATAACTCAAAGGCTGTTACAATTGTATTTTTTATTTCTTGAGAAGTTGAAGGTTCCAAAATAGGCAAATGAGAGAATTTACCCCAAAACCTTGAATCTTGTTCATTTTGACTTGATAGACAACCAGGATCATCAACAACAACGAGAACCATCCCTCCTACAACACCAAAATATGCTAATGCCATTAATGGATCTGAAGCAACATTTAAACCAACATGTTTCATTATTACTGCGGATCTGACTCCAGACAAAGCTGAAGCAGCAGCAATCTCCAGAGCTACTTTCTCGTTTACAGAAAATTCAAAATAGAGTTGACCTTTCTTACTCAAGTTGTATAATTGCATTTGTATTTCAGTACTAGGGGTTCCAGGATAAGCAGTTGTGAGACCTACTTTAGCTTCTAACAATCCTTGAACAACAGCTCTATTTCCCATTAACAATTGAGTTTCTTTTGTATAAGTCACGTCGTCATCCTTAGTATTATTTACAGAGGTCATTTTTCCAACCAACGCCGATAGAGACAGACTTAAACAAGTTATATTTATAGTTTGTCAGAGAAACATTATTCCTCAAGTATGCTTGATATTTCTGCAATTTTAGATTCAATATCATCTGTCATTTCTACTTCATCCAAAATATCCAAAGCTTCTTTGTAGAATTTTCGCGCTTCTTCTTTATTTCCTTCCCTCATCATCATTTCGCCTAACCGTGAAACATTAAGATAATGTATATCTCTTTGTTTCTTGGTGAAATGGCCTCTATCAACTTTCCAAGTAGATAATTTATTAAGATAGGCAAGATTGTTCTCTATCAATTTCGTATCATACATCACTTCATCGTGCCCAGAAACAACTACTTCTACATTGCGGGTGAGATACTCAGATAGTGTAGCTTTGTAATCATCTAGGTTTAGGAAATTAAGGTAAGGATAGGGAGACTCAATATTATCCCCAACAAAAAGAACTTTGTCTCTCTTATCATAGCAAGATGAAGATTCTAGAGTATGTCCGGGAGAATGATAAAACTCTACTCCTTCTTTCTCAAAGATGAGTTTCTTTTTGAAGAGCAGGTTTGGTTTAGTAAGTATCACTTTTCCTCTTTTATGATTTGAATATTCTTTCAGAATCTTTTCTCCTTCTTTTTTGAAGATGCCTGGAGAAAGCTCATGCGCTATTATCTGTGAATCTTTGAACATATGATTCCCCCACACATGATCATAGTCTGCATGAGAGTTAAAAACAATGTAAGGCTTAGAACGGATTCTTTGGTCCTTCAGATAAGTGAAAATCTCCTCAATTGTTTCTGACCCAAGACCAGTGTCACAAATGAAGACATGGTCATCCCCTTCAATCACATAGATGTTTAGTAAATAGGGATCATCAAAACTGAAAACAAAACCACGGATACCAACTTTAGTAACTTTCAAATTAATCAATGAATGTTAAGGAATTTCATTAATAAAGTTTAGTAGAATGAAATTTTGAATAAAGAAAAAAACTCCTAAGAAGTCAAGATACTGTATCTCTTCTTAGAATGTCGCTTGATAGAAAAACTAGTATTGTGGAATAAAGTCATCTTTGATAAATTCCCAAACTTCTCCTTCATCCAATGTTTCTTTTTCAATAATAGTTGCATAAATCTTCTTCAATAAAGCGTGATGCCTAATTTCATCGTGGTACACTGCTTGAATAATCATCTTTTCCTGTTCGTTATCTACTTCTTCTAGAAGCTCTTTATATGTTTCAATTGCTTTTTGCTCGAGTTTAATATGTTTGATTATATTTGCTTCTAATTCTTTGGAAATATTCTCTGAAATAAACGGCTGAGTTGTTGATTGAATTACTAATAGTGCACTTAACATATTAGCATGTTTTTTTGAATCTAGGGCTATAGATAAAATCATTTCTTTTACTAGTAGATTCTTTAACTCTGATACTGATTTCTCAGCTGTTGCTATAATTTCATTTTCCAATTCAATTTGTCTTTTAAAAAATTCATCTTTTTTATTCATTATACTCACCAAGATGAGAATAAATACACGCACACCTTGAGATATTTAATTCTTTGCACAAATCTGATTATGTTAAAGCAGTTAACATTATAATTGTTTTAGTTTTCCTTATAACATGACTGATTATGAGATTAAACACTATCAAGAAGGTTTTCTTGAGAATCAATTTAGAATTGGAACTGAAGTAAGTAGAGAATGGCAACTTTTCGGACAGACAAATATTGAAAGATTGAAAGAAATTTATTCCCAACCAGATTTCGATCCTGAAACCAGACTTTACTACTTCAAAGGAGAAGAGATGGTAGGATTCTTAACCTCAACTATTGTACCTGAGAAAATAGATGATAAAACAATAGGAAATTTGAGCCCTCCTTTAGTTCTAGAAGGACATGAAGAAGCCAAAGAACTACTTGTTTCAAAAGCAATAGATATCCTCAAATCTAAAGGAGCAGAAGTTGTTCGAACTTTTGCCAACGACACATGGGGAGGACATAAGGAAACAGCTGAGAAATTAGATTTCAAGTTGATTAGAGATACAGCTTACATGGTTGGATTGAATGTAAATGATTTAACTATCTCTGAAGAAGCTACTGATGTTTTAGAATATGATAAGGAAAGAGATCTTGAGGAACTTGTTCAAATATTCATGAACGAATTAGGGATGACTGAAGAGCAAGCACAACAGAATTTCGAAGTTATAGAAACATCTGAAGATATTATTGGTCATTATGTTATCAGAGATGATGAAAAAATAGTTGCCCGAACCTATGTTGCAAAGAATGCTGATTTGCCAGAAGTTTATGTTGGTTACATCTATGCCTTAGAGGATAAATATAGACTGCAATTGATTGCCAAAGCAGTAGAAACTTGTAAGGAAAAAGGAATCGACAATTTAAATGCATTGCTTTTTGGTGGAATGATAGCAAAACTCGATGAATATGAAAAAATAGGATTTTCAAAATTAAATTCATCTTCAATGTATGAGAAAGAAATCTAAATTCTACTCAAAGCAAAAAGATTGTAGGTGAAAACCTACTTTATCGTTTTTTCAATTTTTCAAAACCAAACAAACCAACTAATATTCGGTTAGAGAATGTTTAACCTAAACTAACAACTCAAAATTACAGTATATATAGGTGGAGTGTTACAAGTTGTACATACGAAGGGAACAAAGTTTTATATTAAATATGCAAATTAAGGCTATGAAAAAAGGTTGGATAGCTGTTATTATTATCGTTTCAGTTCTAGCAACTGCATTCGGGGGAGTTGTTCTATACCTAAAATGGAATGATCTCTTTTTCAATCCAGGAGAAAGGTATTCCTTTGAAGTATTAAATTATATGAATGTAATTTACGATAATCGTTCAGATAACCTTGCTTTCAATGAAGGTTATAGTGAATCAGATGCTTGTCCTTGGGGATTTGAACATAATGGACTTGATATCTTCCTAAAAAATAACTCGAAAGTAATTGCAGGAGCTCCAGGATTGGTAGAAGAAATCCAATGGAAAGATTATGGAGAGGGGGTAGATAATAGGTTCCATATTAGATTAAGAATACGATTTAACAAGGATATTGTATTGGGATACAATTTTGAACCATGGACTCAACTATCATTAGACAAAGATAAACAATTAGCTATGTTTTCGGTTCAAGAAGGAGATTGGGTTGATCTTGGTCAAGAAATAGCTAGATTCCTGTATGTTGATGGAGGAGCTCACATACATTTTGATGTTAACCTCAACAATGATCAAACTTGTCCTCAACCATTCTTCTCAACTTCAGGATATAATGAAATGATGGAAATGATACATAGTTTTAATCCTACTTGGGATATGTGTTATCCCTGATTCTAATCTTTTCCTAGTTCTTCTTTTACAGCTGCAAGACTTTCGAGTAGTTCTTTGTTATTAGGATCGAGATCCACAGCTTTTTCATAATATTTGAGAGATTCTTCCAGCAAACCCTTCTGAGCATAAGCATCTCCCATACTATGCCAAGTATTTCCCATCTCTGGAAAAATGTCTAAAGATTTTTGGATGTATGTTATAGCCTCATCTACTTGATCCAATTTCATGAGTACTACTCCCATGTTGTTCAAACTCAGATAATCTTGTGGATCTATTCGGAGGATTTCATCAAGACATGCTTTTGTTTCTCTAAACTCATCTCTATCATAGTGAAGTTCTGCTAATCTAATCCATACTGCAAAAGCATCAGGAATCAAATTCACAATTTTATAGTAATAGTCAATAGCTTCTGTGATTCTTTCCAATTCCTCTAAAGCATCACAGATCATAATTAAAAACTCTGAATCTTCAGGTTCAATCAATTCACCCCTCTGAAAGACTTCAAGAGCTTCTTCATATTTCTTCTGATTTTTGTAAATCATTCCTATATTATAGAATGTATCAACACTATCTGGTTCAACTTCCAAGACTTTGTTGAAATAATTCAAAGCTTCTTCATCATCTCCCTTTTCGAAGAAAACATTTCCCATAATATGTAATGCTTCATTATCATCTGGGTTTATCGATAGTGCCTTCTTACTATATTCCATTGCTTCATCTAATTGTTCCAATTCCAGATATGTATCAGCTAAAGCTCGATAAGCTTCAAGTTCTCCTGGTTCAAGCTTACTTGCCTTTAGGAAAAACTCTATAGCTTCTTCATACTTCTCTTCTTCAAAGAGATTATCCCCTTGCTCTATTAAAGCAAGATACTCTTCAGAAATATTTTCATCATTCATTTTACAAAGCTAGTTCAATTATAATTTATAGTTTCGCTTCAGTTAGTTATTTCAATTAAAGAAAATACAACTGGTATTTCTATATCCAGAATCGTTTTTCGAAATATTTATATATGTGCTATACTATATTACGTATAGTATTGTTGGATTAGTAAGCCACGCATACTAACAAAGAAACAGAAAGGTGTAAAAAATGTTCAGAAACATCAAAACATATCACCCCGAAGCTCTGATTGAATCAGGAAGGTTTCGATCTTATGTCGAAAGCTTTGAATCAGAACTACTAAGAGGTATTTCTACACTGTCCGCTTTGGCAATAATTCAACGACATCCAGAGGAAGGAGTTTACGGTTATCAGCTACTCAAAGAACTGGAACAAGAGACTCAAAAAACTCTTGTGATTGATGAAGGAACTCTATATCCAATTCTCCGCAAACTTGAGAGAGATGGTCTACTTGTTTCCGAAAGGAAGGAATCAAGTGGCCGTCCTCGCAAGTACTACAAACTAACTGAAGATGGGAATAAACTATACAATCACATGATGGGATTCTTTTCTAAATTATTAGAAGCAATAGGACCACTCATGGAAATTGAAATCAAACTTCCTGAAAAGAAGTATGTTTATTGTCCTAACTGTACAAACAAAATTCCTCAAAGTGCAGATATACGATTTTGCAATATCTGTGGGTTGAATATTGAAGGATTATCAAAATAAGGTGAAAGAAATGAATTACAATAATGAATCAAAAGAACTGATTGAAGCATTCAAGTTAGAGGTAAGTAAGAAGTTACCTATATGGTTGAAGACTCAAGTATCAGAAACAACAGATTTTCTAACTGAGCTAGAGGATCATATTTGGGATAAAGCAACAGAATATGCAGAGGGTCAAGACCCTAATATTATCCATGTAAGGGAAGCCATTAATTCCATGGGAAGTCCAAGGCAAATCGCTAAGGAATTCAGAACAAGAGGTACTCCTAAGTTCTTCATTACAGAAGAATTATGGCCTTCATATTATAAAGGATTAATTTTTGGAGTAGTGGTTGTTCTCTTCATAAATGTACTTACTATGAGTTTCAAACTAGCTCAACCTGGAGCTGACATAGGTGGAGAGGTTGGTCAAGCATTTGAAGGGACATTCGCTGGTTTTGCTTACGTGATCGTGGGTCTAACTCTTATGTTCGTACAATTATCTTACCATGGTTACCTACCTGAGGATTTCAAAAGAGATTTCAAGCGAATAACAGAAGATCAAGGGAAGAAATATAAGAAGGAAAAGAGTAAAGCAAAGCGAAAAAGATCTCCAAGAACTAAATCAGTAATTCCAACATCAGGAAGTTACTTGTTTGAAGGTATCATGGGATTAGTAGGAGGAGGAGTTCTAATATTCTACCCATTCTATAATATCAATCCCGCATACTTTGACATGTGGATGCCTGCGCTGCCTGGATGGTTGAAGCTCGTTGGAGGTGTTATGGTAATCTCCGGAGTTATTAGGTTCTCTCAAGCATTGATTGGAAAACATGTTAGACTGCAACAGACATTCTTAGCATTAGGGCTTATTCCTATGGGATTGAATCTAGCTTTGTGGCTACAAGTACATTTCAACCCACATATAGTTGTTAATGTGTTAAGTAGTAGATTTCCAGACAATGATATTGCGAAAATCGTACTAATAATTGTAATTGTATTCTCCATATTTAGTGTCATGGGAATGCTAACTGAAATCAGAAAAATAGTGCAGCTCGAAATCAAAGGCTTTGAAGCAAAAGAAACCAAATTCGAGAAGTTAATGAATGGTCAATAATCTTCTTTTTCTTTTTTTCTTTTTTTCCATTAACACTTTGAACAAGAATAAATAATAGAAACTTTGTATTAATACTGAGACCTATGTTTATTGCTGTCACCGCTGGTTCGTTCATGTTATCAATACTTTTAGAGGCTGTAAAGAGATTAGGAGGACAAACAGCTGCAGATTTTTTGTATAAACGAGTTAAATTAAAATTCAAGAAGAAGCACAACAAGGACATCGAAGAAGAGTTACTAAGTGCGGATAATCTTGAGGAATTTAGAGAAATACTCAAAGAAGAACTAGGTCCATTTGGTGTTAAAAATAAAGAAATCGACATTATGATTTTGAAAGGTGTTCAAAAACTCTCTAATGAACATGATTTAATTATCAATAAGATCGATAAAATTGAAGGGTTAATCATTAATCTCACAACCAGTATTCTTTATGATGTACAAGTATCTGGTTCAGAAGTTCCCATTGAACTAAGTGAAACGTTATTTGAAAAATATCTCACTGGAGAAGAGAAGTCTGAACAACAAATCGAGGAATATATCCGAGATGGACACATATCACCAGAAGTTAAGAAAACCTTGAAAAAATATGAACCGTTCAGGCAGACTTATTCTCATGAAAGCTTAATTGTAGAGCGTTTTCTTAGGCATTTTGAGGTAGATGAAGATCAAATTAATCAACTAGCTATGTTGTCTGACCTATGGTCAATTATTGGAGCTGAATGTCTGCAATGTAATCAAATGATCAGCGACATAGTTATTGAATTATTACATAACAAAAAGGTATCAGAGGGATTAAGTCTCACCAATTTACTAAGATTCTTACACTTACTAGATACCTCAAACGCTCTAGATAAGATTAATGCTAAAACAAGAAGAGAAGTGGAATTATTTCTTAAAAAAGAGATTGAAGAAGTACCGTATTATTCTCAAATAGAATTAGCGTATTTTCTAATGAAACTAGAAATATCCGATGTAGGAATTTTGGGTTTAGTAGAGAATGCTCTCAATTCGCTTACTCACCAGAAGTATTCAGATAGATTTGTGAAAGAAAGTGTTTCAATTAACAAGAAGATATTAACTTATTTTCAAAATGAAACAGAAGTTGATGTGAAGCATTCCTTACGAACACTAAACAGTCTTGTTAAGAGATTCGAAGTTAGGAAGTTTTCCAAGAGTACTACACTTCTTGAAGGACAACTAACTCGTACTTTATCTGAAACCAACTTACTTGCATCTAATATCCCTGATACAATAGATAATGAGAGTATAAAATCACTAAAACAGACATTGGTTGATCTATCAGATACACTTGTTAAAAACGTAGATAAGGATATTTTGGGAGAGAAGATAAGAATTCAAATTTGGAAAATTATCGATAATTGTGTGTATATTATCAACAAATTGTCTATTACAAATACTAAACAAATACTTGAGAATTTCGAAGTTGATATAGCTAAGAAACAAGGAATATTCTCTGAAGATTGGGGTGAATATAGAAGAAAATCCACTGAGGAGATAAAGTCCACTCTAAGACAGATTAAAATCTCTAAATCATTTTACCAGAAGGTAGAAACAGAGAAAAAACTAACAGATATCAAAGATTTACCCGAACCACCCAAAAAAGAAGATAAAAAAGAGTTGAATAACTCTAAAGAACTGTGATTTACTCTGGTGCTAAAGGAGCTATTGTTGCTGTGACTGCACCCTTTCCTGCTGATAAAGCTTGTACGGCAGACATACTCCAATAATGGATTTCCTTGATTTTTCGTGCTTTTTTAATCGCTTCAGCATATTTTTTTGAAAATTTCATATTCAATGTATCTGTCATGTAGAGATCATATTCTAGTCCAGGATCGGTTCTTCTTTCGATTTCTGCAACCATTGTTTTCAAAGCACTTTTGTAACTTAAACTTGCACCGTATCCAATGAAACCATCTTCCTTAGTAATGTGAGCAATTGGCTTCATATTCAACAATGAAACAAGGATACCTTTAGCTGAACCTTTTCGAACTTTACCAGTTTTGAATAAGGTTTTGATATCAACAGTAACACCGATAGTATAGATTTTCTCTTTAATCTCATCCAAATGAGCCATAATTTCCTCAGAGTTCTTCCCTTGTTTTAACATCTTCCAGGCGATGTAAGTCATTGCCCCTTGAGAACCACAAGTTGTTTCTGTTGGATAGATATGAATCTTAATATTCTTCTTGAATGTTTTAGCAGCTAATCGTGCAACATTCATTTGACTTGATACTTTGGGGGTTAAACCAAGATAAAGGATCTCATCATAACCATCATCCACTGCTTTTTGAAAAACGTTAACAGCATCTTCAGGCATGACTTGACTTGTTGTTGGATATGGATCGAGTTTATGGACATTACTAAATACATCTTCAAAATCCAGTTCTGTTAATTCACGATAATCTTTACCTTCTATAATTAGAACTGATTCCAAAAAACCTATATCCTCTTTCTGCATAAAATCTAAAGGAACAGCGGAGGACGCGTCTGTAACTAATTTAATCTTCATGTTTACTTCAGTTTTAAGCTAATATAAAAATAATTGCTCGATACAAAAGAAATAGTTATTTATATGAGCATGAGATTCATGGTTTTGCACCGAAATGAAAAGGAAATTCAAATTTGAACCATTGGTTGCAAAATACGAAGAGCTGGCAGAAGAAAAACATGTTACAGCAAGTGATGGTTCAACAGTTAGAACGTACTGTACAACAGCACCAGAAAAAACCAACAATGGATTCACACTGTTCTTTATTCCTGGATGGGCTACTATTGTACCCTCTTGGGATGAAGTATTATTAGAAGCAATGAAGTATTTTGATATAGTATACTTTGAATCAAGAGAGAAGGATTCGAGTGTATTGAACAAAAAGACAAAGAATACACTTGACAGAGTTTCTGAAGATGTAAAGGATGTAATCCACCAATTGAATTTAGATGAAAAAAAAATGATACCAATTGCTTCTTCTTGGGGGGGAATACTTCTTGCAGATGCTCTGGCTGAGAAGAAATTCAATCCACATCTAGTAGTGTTGATTGGTGCAACTTCTAAAATAGCCTTACCTAAAGGTGCAAAATATATTATCCCCTTTACACCTCCTTTTGTTTTAACTATTCTCAAACCGTTTCTACGTTCATGGTTGATAAATAAGAAATCTGAAAGCGAAGAACATGCTAAAAGATATCTCAGATTGCTTGAAGAAGCTAATGCTAAGAAGTGGAAAAATGTTGTTAAACATTCCTTAGGAGAACATTGGCATTTATATGAACAAATAGATCAGAATACACTTATTTTAGGTGCAGAACAAGACAAAATGCATAATGTTGAGGAAACAAGAAAGATTGTAAGTTTAATTAAAAATTCAACATATTTAGATATGAAAACCAATAAAAACACTCACTCTTTGAATGTCGTTACAGAGATAAGAAACCATCTAATAAAAATGTAGTCAAACTAGGAGAGTTAATTTTGAACGATGTGATACAATCTAAATTTGAACAGAAAGCTGCAGCTATGATTTTTACAATGTCTGATGGTTCTAGTATCAGAATACTATATCATAAAGCACAGGAAGAAACAAGAAACAATCTAACAATGTTCATATAGATTTGCGAGCTAGTAAAAATCTCAATTCCCTTTGATTATTAAAACAATTAGAAAAAACATTAAAATGATTAAGAGATAGGTTTGAAATCTTTTAAAAAGAGATAAAAAATCTACTCTTTCCGCTTTAAACGTTCTCCTGAAAACGTATCAGGATAGAGTATCATTCTTGTAATTGTCAATATCGGCATTAAAATCCACAGAAGATTTGATAACACAACAACGTACCATTGATCATTGACATATTCTGTAAATTCAACAAATAAAATGATAGTTACATTTGTAAGCATCACTGATGACCAAATAATGCTAGGAATTCTAATCCAATTTTTTCCTCGTATAAAAGCATACGCTGCTGCAGCATAAAACGGACCGAACAGTATTATATCAATCCAGATTGTTGCACGCCACCAAGTAGGTCGCTCTAGGAGTGCTGGATCGAAGTTCGCACCAACCCAATGATTAAGATCTACGATGAACTTAGGTGGCCAGACTGGATAAATAAAAGCACCTGTTCCATAAGTACTATGATCAAGGACAACAACTTGTTCAATATCAAACAGATATGATATGAAAATGAAATTGAAGATAAAAAACACTATCAAAGTAATATCAATAATTTTTCTTGTTTTATCCCTTTCTCTTAAAGGTGTTCCACTATTCATGATGATTCACTTCTAACTTATCTTTTGGATTTCTTAATTCGAAATCTTACTTTATTAAAAAATTTCCTTTAAATTAATTCTGGACTCTTGCAATATTATTTCATGTTTTTTGTAATTGTTTGTGGGTTTATTTCTCCCAATGTTCTTTATTACCAGCAATCACTTTGAAAATTGGATGAGAATCTACAATTGTCAATTTTTTTAAGACATTGTACTTTTCAATACTCCTTATTTCTAGTTTTTTTAATAAATGATTAGTTTCAAACTCAATTTGACCCTTTGTAACTGTTAGATATCTGGTTTCTAAAGAAAAATGAAGGATTTTGGATTTATCAAAATTATAACCTCGGTATATAGCTTCTTCATAAATATGGGAAAGAAAACAACCTAGGTGGTGAATCGGATTTAGGGATTGTTTAAATCTGTATAATTGAGGATGATTGATGTATCCTTTTGTTTTTCCCTCTAATACTTTTTGAGCGAGTAAGGATTCCCTCCATAATGCTACCAAACCTTTTGAATCAAGATATTTGGGATGTATTGACCATAATCTCATAAAATTAACCTTGTAAATTGATATTCAATTTCTAGAAAACGAATTTATGCTTTTTACCATTTTTAAAACTGTAAAGAGTATCTATCTCCATTTCTTTCCATTCAACATCTTTGATAAGTGGTTCTGAAGCAACTATGCTTATCTGCAGATCGCTATCTTTTACAAAGAGAGTAAACCATAGATCATTATTTTCTCCTACGATATTAGTTTCATATGGTGGTCGTAGTTCAGCATAATATAGCGTTTTGTAGCCTGAATAATATGCGAAAAGATATTCAGAATTTGAAAGAAGAAAATTCAATCCTCCACTTTTAGCCAATTCTTTAGATGTTTTTTCTATTTGTTTTGCAATTTCTTTATCAGCTGCTAATCGTCCTAATGCTTTTATTTCTCCAAGTATCGAACAAAAGGCTTCTTCTGAATCTGTTTCTCCTTTAGGTGTGAGATAGTCAGAAGTTTCAAGTATATGTCTATACATCCTTAGATGTCCAGCATGCGAGAACACCCAATTATTCTCAAAAAGCTCTTGGACAAATGGATGAGTATTTTCTAAGGATTTATTTCCCATTGATGCAAAACGAATATGGGATATTAATAAATTACTAAAAAAATTCGATGGAAACCGTAAAGAAAATTCCTTCTTTTCAAACTCTCCTTCCTCAAAAGGCTCTTTATCAATTACCCAATAATTATGCTTGAAATATGCATATCCCCAACCATCTGGATTTTTATCACCTATACCTGCTGAACCTTTGAAAGCAAAATCAATTTCCATTTCTTCTCCACTGCAAATCCCCAAGAGTTGAGCCATTGAACCACCTAGTTATATAATAACTATTTTCCTTTATCAATATATCTGAATTCGAGGTGTTATATCTTCATTAAATATACATTTAAAAACAACCTTAATCGCAACTCGACTTTCTTAATGAATGGTGTTTATAATGGCTATATCTTTTCCTAGTAAAGAATGGATAGAAAAATATATGGCTGTAATTAATACTTCCCCAGATTACAAAGAAGCTGCTGAATGGTGGGAAGGTGATTTTCTGTTCGTAATTGAACCTGATGAGAAACTCGATAAAGAGCACACTTTTTATCTTGATCTCTGGCACGGAGATTGCAGAAGCGTAGAATATTTTGAAGAAGGCCAAGATCGTCCCACAACTGAATTTGAGTATAGAGGAACTTATTCTAATTGGTTAAAGGTTATTAATGGAGAATTAGATCCCATCAAAGGAATTCTTACAAGAAAATTCAAACTTGTAGGAGATAAAGGTAAAGTTATGATAGCGACTAAGGCTGCCCTACAAGTGAAGAAATTGAAAGATTAGGTCTAAAGAACTTACTCTCTTTCTGTAACTTTGGCATATAAAAAACATCTAAATACTATAATAGAAAAAGAGTATCATAAAGAGTTGATAGGTATGACCCAAGATTCACCGATAGAGGAAGAACTGTTTAATGCTCTTTCAAATCCTCTTAGACGGAAGATTCTTGAGTTCATAGACGAAATAGATGGAGCAACATACACAGATCTTACAGAAAATTTTGATTTAAAATCTGGTCCCCTGTATTATCATTTACGTCAAATGAAGCAATTCGTACATCAAGTTGAAGGCAAGAAATATCGCTTAACTGAATATGGAGTCAAAGCTCTAAATATTTTCCAAGGAAAGAAAAAACCTGAGTATGAAACTTTTGACGAAACTAAAAAGCCTAAAGTCTTCAGTATGTGGAAGTTTAGTTTGGCTCCTTTGATAAGGTTCTTTGCTAAGAACCCAATTCATGCACTCATTGAATTTGTAATTTTAGCAGGAGTAAGTGTTTTCATAGGATGGCAGAGTGACGTAATAATTGTGGGTAATTTTGTTGTCACATTCAAAATCCCCCTTTGGGCTGGATATTTGAGTTTACTAGGCAGTTGGCTATTTATTGCAGGTTTTTCAGATCTTCTTTCAAGATTTATTTATAAGAAGAAGAACAATACTTTTGCACTGCTAAATGTAATTAATCTAATCTTCATCCCCTCAGTCATATTTACTATAATCATTGGCATCATTGGGTGGGCTAGTGGAACTACTCTTGTTATTCCATCTATTGTTCTTCTTATTCTTCATGGATTATTTCAAATATGGAGCTTCTTAATTATTATCACAGCTATAGGTGAAATGAAGGAGCTAACAATAGAAAAATCTGCAATAATAGCAATGGTCGTTAGTTATGCACAAATTTTTACTCTAATTTTCATACTTTTGTGAAATTTTTTACAGAACGGAAGATGAACAGTTCTAAGCTTGAACCTACAGAAAAATGTAGGAAAAAATATGCTGTTTTATAGCCAAAACTACATTTCGGTATAAGTTAAGCTATTTATCATGCCCCGCGGAGACTTAATCCACAAGAAAAATGGTGTTCAACAAAATGAAATCGGAACAAAAATTAAAACAAAAACTGGTTTTTGGCAGTTTAATAGCTATTTTAGTCATCTCATCTTACATATACTTACCTGCTATTGCAGATGGTGGAGAAGATGAAGACGAGGATGGAATTGAAGACGAAGTAGAAGATGAAAATGAGAGAGAAGTCTCAGTAGAATATTCAGAAAATGAAGTACAGATAGAATCTTCGTATGAGAATAACGGTGTAGAGAATCAATTTCAGATAAAAGTCAGTACAGAATCAGATGGCCTTAAGTTTAAACTAGAATTTCAAGAAGAGAATGATACATTAGAAACAGAGATGGAATTTGAAGTAAGATTCAGAGAGATAGTAGAATTCAAAGATCTTAATGCAGATGAAATCTTTAATGCTGGTGATGATGTTATTCAAGTTTTAGAATTAAGTGATTGGAAACCAATTGTATATACAGTTGAAGACATTAATAATGCTACAGTCCATAAGCTGTTTGTTGAAACTACTGATGAAGTATTTACTGCTACACTTTATGCTACTGGTGAATTCGCAAACATTGATGGAGTAATAGTTGCTCCCACACAAGTTAAGGTAGATGTTGGAATTCACAATTTTGATTATGACCAAAATGATACTCAACTAGCACTAAAAGTAGAATTAGAATCTGAATTAGATGTTGATTATAACGAAGATGAAGATACTGAAGATGAAGAATATGGTCATGTTGAGAATGATTATAATGAACAAGAAGTAGAAATTAACATGGCTGATTATGGTGGATTCTTCTCCTGGATAGAAACCGCATTAGTAGATGGTGTAGAAGTTGAAGTTAAAGTCACTCCTCTAGAAATGGATTTCGAAGAAAACAAATTATATCTAAATTATCCAAGAGGAACTGAGATCATACACGATCCAAAAGTAGGTTTATCCAATCTACTCCAGATAGCAAATACTTCCTTCTTAGGAAATAACAATATGTTGTTCATTGCTGCTGCATCTGTTCTAACCTTAACTGGTTTAGTATTAATCTTCCGTAAGAGATTCAAAAGATAATCTCTCTTTTCTTTTTTCCCTTTATTTTAAAGCGCTTTACTTAGGTTCTACACAAAATTATAGTATGAAACTACAGAAAGTTATAAGCTAAATTATTTATTAATTGTAAATATAATAGAATTAGACAAAAGGTGATATTGAATGAAATCTAAACTAATAACCAAACAAAAATTATTTCTTGGTGGGTTATTAGTAATATTAATTGTCACTTCCTTTCTTTACATCCCTGTAAATGCAAATGGCGATGATGATGACGAAGATGGTGTAGACGATGATTTTGAACAAGAAAATAAGAGAGAAGTCTCAGTAGAATACTCACCTTATGAGGTCCAAATATCTTCAGCAATTAGTAATAGTGTTAATGAAAATGAGTTCCAGATTCAAGTAAAAGTTGGATCAGATGGACTAAGATTTGAAATAGAGTATGATGAAGACAATGACGAAAATGAAACAGAAATAGAATTTGATGTAAGTATTACTGAGATAATAGAATTCAGGGATCTTAGTGGAGATGGAGCATATAACGATACAGAAGATGTAGAACAAGTTCTAACTTTAGAGGATTTCAAACCAATAGTCTATTCGTTAGATACAATTGACAACACATCTGTTCATGTTCTGTTCATTGAAACTGAGGATGGAGTTTTTACTTCGACTCTGTATATTTCAAGTGAGTTTGTTAATGTAAGTGGAGTCATAGTCGCTCCTACTCAAATGAAAATCGATATAGGGATTCATGATTTTAATTATACAGAACTAGACACACAACTAGCCCTTCAGATAGAATTAGAGTCTGAATTAGAAGTTGACTATGAAGATGAAGAAGATACTGAAGATGAAGAATATGGTCATGCTGAAAATGAACAGGAAATAACTATTAATCTTGATTCTTATAGTGGTTTCTTCTCTTGGGTAGAAACTGTTGTAGTTGATGATATCGAGTATAATGTTACAATTACTCCATTTGTAACTGGTTCAGAAGACAGTATCATGTATATTAATTATCCAAGAGGTACTGAGATTATCCATGACCCTAAAATTGGTATTGAAGGCATATTAACAGGAATAGACTATACTCCAACAAGTAGTGATTTATTCCCATGGATACAACTCATTAATCCTACTCAAATTGAATTATTAATAGTCTCAGCAGTAAGTTTTGCGATTCTAGCAGGTTTAGTTTTGGTCTTTAGAAAAACAAAAGTCACACAAGTATGAGAGTCTTGCACTCTCATACTACTCACTCCTTATTTCTTTTTTTCACAACAAATATTAGAAATTGTATGAGAATGACCACCTTCTACAGGAAATTCTTTCCACACATGTTCTGTTTTGCTTATTATTGTGAAATCACATTCTTCGACAATTGAGTCAATAGAGCTTAACCAGAAAAGTGATCTATTACATGGTTCTCCTTCTGGATCTCTTTCTACAGGCGTAGAAATAATTAGTTGTCCATTCTTATCTAACATATGATGTAAAAATCCTAAAGTAATTCGTACGGAATAGTCATTAAGTTTCTTCATTACATCAAAGAATTCATCGTTATGCTTCTCAAAACTTGGACAATACTTCGCGAATAATGGCATCAAATAATAATCCATTATTCCTATATGAGTGATGAAATCGTACTTCCTATCATTATCCTGAGCATCAGGGTATTCGACTTCTTTAGGAAGTTCAATACTGCTAAGATACTCTAAAAGCTTCTTCTCAGAAAGTTCTTGACTATCAAACTTGGCAAAACCCTCGATGATACTATCTATGAAACCACAGGTATTATCAAAACTTTGAACATCTACATTGGGAAACTCATAGACTGAGGACAAATGGATACGAGCTCGCTTCAAAGCTTCATCATTTATATCTAACAGAGTTATTTTTGAGATACGATTTAAAATTCTTGAATCTATCTCAGGGATTGTATTTGTAACGCCAATAAAGCCCCAATGACTGACTCTGTGAGGTAAACATGAATGGATAAAGTTTCTTACTTCTTCATAATGAAAGTCCCACTCGTCCTTATACAGAGAGTAGTTCTTTTCGTAATTATCCATCCATTCTTTATTCATGAAATCCTGCATTAAGAGAGAAATATTCATGTAATATAATATTCTTTCGTATTTGTGGTTATTATGGATCTTTTCATTGTCAGACACGGAGAAACAGCGTTTAATGAAGGGGAAGAGAGAATTAGAGGGAGAAAAGATGTCCCTTTATCTGAATTAGGAATCAAACATGTTGAAGAAGTTGGTCAAGCTTTGTCCAGAATCTCGATTGAATCAATCTACTATAGTCGATTATCACGAGCTAAAGACACTGCGACAGGCATTAAAAAATATCAAGATACTGCAAAGTTTGAAGAGGAACCATTTCTTCTAGACATTTCTTTTGGTGATTGGGAAGGGAAGAAAGGCAGTGAGGTTTTTCATGGAAAAATTAAGCAAATATGGAGAACTAATCCAAACGATGTTTTAATTCCAAATGGGGAAACGTTTTATCAAGTCTTAGATAGAATTCATAGGTTGTTCTTGAGATTGAGAGAACAGAAGGAGAAGAATGTAGTTCTTGTTAGTCATGGTGCCGTTATAAATCTGATATTTGTTTATATGACAGAAACACATCCATCTCACTATTGGGACTTCTATGTCAAACCTTGCTCAATTTCTCATGTAAAACTTCACACCAATGGAAAGATAAACATAATCAAGTTCAATGATTTCAATCATTTGTCACCAGAATAGTTTAGCATATCCATTCAGAAATTCTTAAAGAACTCAAACTTGGATATCGAATGCATGACCAATATAGAACAAGAAACTAGAAAATACTGGGGACATGATTATAATTGTGCTAGATCAGCTGCTAGAGGAATTTTAGACTACTTTGGATACAAAGATTTATCTGAAACAATAGATAAAGCGTTAATGGCATTTGGAGGAGGTTTTGGAGAAAAATCTATTTGTGGAGGAGTCACAGGGGCTTTAGCAGGTATTAGTGCAATTATGGTTGAGAAAGGAATTGAAAAGGAGAAGATGGGAGAGGTTTTCAAAGAATTCAAAGCTTCATTCAAAGAAAAAAATGGAACCCTATATTGTAGAAATATAATAGAACCATTTATTCAACCCGATGGTTCAGTTGATTATGATCATCCTGGAAGGAAAGAAAACTGTGACCAAGCTGTTATATCAGCTGTTCTTATTTCAAAAGAACTAATAGAAAAATTGTAAAAAATAAGTTAAAGGGTTTCATCCCTTTATCACACCACTTCTACGCTGCCAGTGCCAGTATCAAGAGCTAGCTGATAAGTATTAGCTGCTGTTCCAAAATTTGGTGATTGATAATCATTGTCAGAACCAAAAATGTCTGTTGATCCAGTTCCTACTTCAGCTGAAACCCTAAGACCTATTGCAACATCCAGAGTTATATCAACATTAATTGAACCTGTTCCGGTTTCAGCGCTTATTAGTGTCTCATATTCAAATGGTTGCACTACATTCTGAATTAT
>CAZPXJ010000024.1:0-27903 GCA_964590855.1 uncultured archaeon | reverse complement strand
TCCTGTCACTACCTCAGGATATTCAACAATGCTATCATCAAATTCTTCCTCTAGTTCCTCGGGAGTGTCATCTACAATTTTAACATACTCACCGATAACTTCAGCTATAAATGCTTCTTCGTCCATTTCCTCTGGTTCTACAACTTCTTCTTCCCCAATCACATTTGAAATCAATTGGTTGATTTGAGTAGTAATCTTGATAACCCCAGACTCCAAAAGCAACGCTATACTATTTTCCGCTAACCTTTGAGTTTGTTCTCTCAAAGCTTCCTGATGAGGTAAAACAGATTCTAGTTTTGGTCCTACAGTATGCATGATAAATTTATTTAGAGGTTCTTCAATTGATTCTATACCCAGCTCTTTGATTGTGGCTTGATTCAATGCACTTCTATCCGTGATTATACTTTCATCCTTAGTAAGTTCTTTCAGTTTCTCTAAATATCTTTCCATGAAGGGAGGGATGTATATTTCGATGAGATTCTCAATCTCTGTAACCATTTCCTCATTAACAAGATTCTTTAGAACTTCAGATTCTTCATCTTTTGAATTATCAAACAACTTCATCTACCTCTGTTTTCAAATTATCTAGATACAAATTCTAAACAGATAAAGAAAGGCAAGAACTCGATAATAACTGTTTTGTTTTTTCTATCTTGCTTAAATAATTTTTTAGTCACTTAATCTGAAGAGCTTTTCTAGAATTATCTGTTATAACTTTCATGATTAAGTCTTGATTTATGCCTTCTTTCAGACAGAAGGGTATGAATTCATTGAAGAATCTCGCATAAGGCCTCATCGGCCATACTTCAGCATCTTCCTTTATCCAAAATGAACCTGAATCCTGACCGAAAAGCAGTTGACCAAGTAATCCTTCGTCCTGTAGTTTCCTTATCGCTGAAGGATGTTTAGAAAAATCGCCTACTGATCCTATGGTGTCAAACTCCAGCCAAATACCTTTCTTTCCAAATTCAAGTATTTTTTCCATATCCATCTGCCCATCAGCATGAACCCAGATAAATCTATCATAAGGTAATTGTTCTTCTTCTATTATTTTGATGGCTTTAGGCAGTGAAACAGCAGCCCAAATGTGGCATTGAATTATCAGCCCTGTTTTCTTGCTAGTTCTAGCAGCTGCTCTGAGTAATTTTTCTTGTAGAGGAAAGATTTCTCCTTCATCACCTAAAGCCATTTTGATGAAACCTGGCTTGATTCCTGTATCATCTATCCCTTCTTCAAACTCTTTGATCCATATTGAAGCTATTTCATCAATTGTAGAATCTCTAATAATCTTGGGGGTGTTCAATCCTTTGACATCTGATCCATCCCACGCGCCTGTACAAGTGATAATATTGACTCCAGATCTCTTTGAAACTTCCACTAGAACCTCAAGATCTCTTCCCAAACCAAGTGGAGTTGGTTCAACTATTGTCTGACACCCTTTTTCTTTGGCTTCCATTAGAAAAGGTAAGACATACTCTACAACTTCTTCAGTTGAATAATCTCTTTCTTGAGTATCAGCATCAGTTATATCTACAACAATGTGTTCATGAAATAAAGTCACGCCCAAATCTTCTTCTTCAATAGGACCTAAAACAGTGTTAATCAAATTAATCATTCCTTCGAACTAATAATTTTAGATTGGTTGAGACATTTAAAACTATTTTCTGATTTTGAGAATTTTTTTGGATTTTCATAGATAACTATTAAAACTTTCTTTGTTTCCTTCTTCTGCAATGAAGATTCTGATTATTTCATACTTCTTCCCTCCTAGCTCCAGTGTAGGTGGATTAAGAGCTTACAGTTTGAGCAAGTATCTACCAGAAGAAAACATTGAAACCGTCATATTGACTAGCGGTACTAAAAATCAAGTTAAACAGAATTTTCAGAAGAATATAGATGTAGATCACATCTATTACGGTAAGGAATCAAAACTAAGGTTTTGGGGGTATAAGACCAAAATCTTACCTATCCTAGAATTGCTAAAACTGGACAATCTTCTTTTCTTTCCAGATATCTATTTTGGTTGGATAAGATCAGCTGTTAAAGAAGGTTTGAGAGTTATCGAAAAAGAGAAACCAGATGTTATCTATGTAACGGGTCCTCCTTATTCTACCTTTATTGTGGGGTACGAACTATCCCTAAAAACTAAACTTCCATTAGCACTGGAATATAGAGACCCATGGACAGGGAATCCTTATGTTAGTTACCCAATCAAATTCCTTTCAAATAGAGCAAGGAAGAAGGAGAAGAAAATCGTAGCTCACTCTTCCATCAAGGTAACAGTTGGTCCTGACTATGCGAAGGTAATTGCTAATAGCTTAGAGATAAAGAAGGGATCATTCAAAATCGTACATAATGGCTTTTTCCCTGAAAAACTAGCTCAGAAGAAAGTAAAGAAAAATGATAGTACTTTCACCATTTCCTTCTTCGGTAATTTCTATTCTTTACAAAAACCTATCTTCAATGAAGTTCTTGAAGGTGTAAGGTTGGTAGCAGAAAAAGAAGGGCTCAACGCGTCACAATTACGCATCCAATATGCTGGAGGAGTCTCTCGGTCAGTATTGCAAAGACTAGTAACTAAAAGCGATACTACTAGATTTTTCGAAGATTTAGGTTTTCTTTCCAGTGAAGTATTGAATGAAGAAATACAAAAGTCAAATTTAGTTTTTCTTACAGTACCTAACGGCACAGAATACATGCTCCAGACAAAAATCTACGATTATTTCACTGGAGATTCTCATATTCTGTTAGTTGGAGAACCAGGATCTATGGTAGGATTATGCATAGAAATTGAACAGAAGTTTACTTCTATTAAGTCAGATAGAGATGCTATAGCTGAGAACTTATCGAAGTTGTACAAGAAGTGGAAGAAAAATAAGTTAGAGTATGGATGTAATAAAAACAAACTTGAAAACTACAATAGAAGAAATCTGGCAAAGAAACTCGCTAAGATTCTGAAAGATGAATTCAAGATTAAGGAGTAAAGAAGGGGATTAAAATTACTGGAAGTAAAGGAAGACAACCTATTATAATCATAGGGATGCACAGGTCTGGGACGAGTATGCTTTCTCGAATTCTTGAAAATTTAGGTCTCTTTGTGGGTTACGAGAAAGAGCAAAATAATGAAGCCTTGTTCTTTCAAAAACTTAACATGGAAATTCTCAACTCAGCATATGGAACTTGGGAAAGACCAGGATTTTTGCATAAGAAAATCGTAGAAGAAACATTTCGAAACAAATGGAAAAAGGAGCTAGTTTCAAGATTAGAATCAGAAGAGTCAAAATCATTTCTTGGTGAATCTCTATGGAAGAAATTTGGTGCCCCAAACAAAATAACTGAACCTTGGGGATGGAAGGATCCACGAAACACCTATACACTACCGTTATGGTTAGAGATATTCCCAGACGCTAAAATCATACACATTTATAGACATGGAATAGATGTAGCTAATAGTCTCAAAGTCAGACATGGTAAAAGACAATCAAAATTGGGAAGAAGAGTAAAACGAATTCTTAGTCTACCTGTAAGAACAATTAGATACATTGTAAAAAACAGAAAATTCCCAACGAAAGAGTCTAGACAGTTTTACTTGGATAATCTTAAAACTTCAAAAGAATCAAATCTGTTTGATGCATTTTCTTTATGGGAGGAATATGTAGAAGAATCTCTAAAGCATGTTGAGAAACTTAAAGATAAATCAATAAGTTTGAAATATGAAGACATTCTAGAAGACCCATTCCCACACATAAAAAAACTAGTTGAATTCTGCGAATTGAATGTTTCAGATGCTGAAATTAAAGAAATTATAAAACAATTAGATAAAGGTAGACAGTTTGCATACAAAAACAACTCTGAATTGGTAGAATTTGAAACAAAAGTCAAGGAAAGATTAAGTAAATTTGGGTACTAAACCAACTTCTTAACTATTGGAATCAGTTTCTTTTCAAAAGTTGAAAAACTATATTCCTTGATACATCTCTCTCTAGCTTTCTCCCCCAATTCTTTAGCTTTATCAGGTGAGTTTAGAACATCTTCAATCGCTTCTTTTAGTTCGATGATATTATTGGGTTGAACCACCCATCCTACTCCATCTAGAATGATGGGCATATCATTAACTGCTGTAGCTACTATAGCTTTCTTCATTAACATAGCGTCGAAGACTTTTGCAGGAATCTGCCCTACTGTCTCTAAACTTTCTCTTTGAGGAATAACCGCTATATCACTTGCGGCTAGTAGTTCTGGAAGTAATGAGAAAGGCTGAAGAGGTAAAGGAACAAATCTATCACCTAGTCTTTTCGTTGCTAAATCTTTGATGTGATTATTGTATGGAGTATCTTTCATCCCTACTAACAAGAAATACAAGTTCTTGTTATCAAGAAGGGCTAAAGCTTCTATAATATCCTCAATCCCCTTATATCTATTCGGGGTTCCAATAAATGAAACTACCTTCTTATTCTGAAGCTTGTATTTCTTTCTAATTTCTTCTCCTGAATAATTCTTGGGATCCAATTCTTTAGGATCTCTGCAATGAGGAATTAAGGTCCCTCCAAATTTCTCTTTTAGAAAATTGTTAGATACTGTGATTGCATCTGCATGCGAAGATTTTCTTTCATGAACATAGCTGTTCCAGTAGTTAGATGGATTATAGTAGGAAGATAATTGTCTGAGCAAATATATGGGGAATTTAATGAAATTAAGATGTTGAGTCATACCTTTCAAAAATCCCATTTGCCAATCATCTATGTCAAGTAATAGAGGAACTTTGTGCATCCTTTTTGCTAATAATCCTACACCATAACTGGTATAGAGTGGTTTACTCGCATAAATTATATCTCCATCCACTTTTTCTTTAACATCTGTCTTGAATTTTGATCTGTTCTTGGAAGTTGGTCGTTGTAATTCAACAAGGGGGATATCTTTGATGTTTTCCATAGGTTTCCAAATACCTTTTCCATAAACTGGTCCCACTATCTCAACGTCGTATTCATTTTTCAACAGCTGTGCTAAAACCCAAGCTCTCCCTAGACAGTTATGAGACAGATCAGGAGTTAGAACAGATACTTTCATATTAAATCAACATTTTTTAATCAATTAAGAGCGGTTTCCACCAGTGTTGGTTTTTCTTATACCAATCAATAGTCAAATCGAAACCTTCCTCAAAACTATATTTAGGTTGCCAACCTAAATCTCTCACTTTCTGAGTATCAACTGCATAACGGAAATCATGTCCAAGTCTATCTTCTACATACTCTATCATTTCTTCCCCAAAGCCTAACTTAGTAAGAATGAGGTTAGTAATCTCCAGATTAGTTTTCTCGACACCACTTCCTACATTATAGAACTCTCCCTTCTTACCTTTGTGGATAACTGTATCAATGCAAGAACAGTGATCTTCAACATAAATCCACTCACGTATATTTTGTCCAGTTCCATAAACAGGAACTTTCTTATTTCTAAGCAGATTGGTAATAAAACGAGGAATAAGTTTCTCTGGAAATTGGTAGGGGCCATAATTATTAGAGCCACGAGTTATTTTAACATCAAGCCCGTAAGTGACATCATACGATTTAACTAGTAACTCAGCACCTGCTTTAGATGAGGAATAGAGACTAGAAGGATTAAGAATATCAGTTTCTTTGAAAAATCCTTCTCTACTACTACCATAGACTTCATCCGTAGAAATTTGGAGAAACTTGACATCATATTTTAGACAGTGTTTCAGTAAAGCATGAGTTCCCAAAACGTTAGTGTTGATGAATTCATCTCCTCCTTCAATTGATCTATCTACATGAGTTTCTGCAGCAAAGTTGACTACCTGATCTATGTCTTTGTTGAAAATACTGGATAAGAGCGAATAATCGGCAATATCTCCCTCAACAAATTTGTAACGTGGATTGCCTTCTAAATCCCGAAGGTTTTCTATATTTCCTGCATAAGTTAGTTTATCGATATTGATTATATTTGCATCTTCGTATTTTTCTAGAATGTAATGAATGAAATTTGAACCAATAAATCCACAACCACCTGTTACTATCCAATTCATGATTATAACCGAAGAAAGATTAGAGTGAGCACATAAAAAATATTTGGTCGGGTTGGTTTAATAACCTAATTCCTGTAAAAATCGTGTTGTAGCATCTTTCCAATTTGGCAAATCGTAACCAATTTTCTCTTTCAAACCCAAATTTGATAAAGCAGAAAATTCAGGTCTTTGAGCCGCCATTTGAAAATCTACTGATTTTGCTTCTTTGAGCTCTCCTTCCCAACCGATTTTTTCTAGAATAAATTCTGCCCATTCAAATCGAGAACACACGCCAAAATTTGTTATATGATGTAAACCATGAGCTTTAATCTTGATCAAGTCTAATGTTGCTTTGGCTAAGTCAACTGTATAGCTAGGTGACGAAATTTGATCAGTAACAACACTTAATTCAGTTTTTCCTTCACTCCAACTGATTATTTTCTTGGCAAAGTTAACATTGCCAACACCAAATACCCAACTAGTTCTGATGAGAAAGGAGTTGATTTGAGAATTAATTACATTAAGTTCTCCTTGATATTTACTCTCACCATAAACAGAAACAGGATTAGGTTTGTCAGTTACCAAGTAAGGGGATCCTTTAGTTCCATCAAACACAAAATCGGTTGAATAATGGACTAGTTTTATGTTAGATTTTTTAGCTTCTGATGCAAGATTACTTACTGCTTCGCTGTTTATTTTGAAAGCAGTATTTTTATCAGTTTCCGCTTTATCTACTGCATTATAGGCGGCACAATTTATAATCAAATTTATATCATTTTTCTGAATGTAGTCAGCTATTGCTTGTCGATCAGTTATATCCAAATCTTCCAGTTCTGTACCAAAATCCGTTGGGAAGAAAGTTATCTCTTCTTTTGATAATAATTTCTGGAAATCTTGACCCAGCTGACCATTAGCACCAGTGATTAATATCCTCATCTATTCACCAGCTGAGTTGAAATAAAAAGGACTGTCAAATTCTGTTAAGTTAGGGAGATTTTTGTCTTGGTTTGACAAAACTGGCTCTTGAATACCATTCTCAGTTAATGGCCATTTTATACCAATTTCCGGGTCATTCCAAACAACACCCATATTACACTCAGAACAATAATATTCTGTGGTCTTATAGACAAAAATAGCTATTTCTGATAAAGTTAGGAATCCATGAGCAAACCCTTCTGGAATATAGAACATTAACTTGTTTTCTGCAGATAATTCTATTCCAACATATTGTCCATAAGTTGGAGAACCCTTCCTTAGATCAACAGCTACGTCAAATACTTTACCTTTGATAACTCTCACAAGTTTACCTTGAGGATGTTCACTTTGAAGATGCAATCCTCTTAAAACACCTTTTTGAGATTTGGATTGGTTATCTTGAACAAACTCCATTTCGAAACCAATCTCTTCAAAATCTTTCTTTGTATAACTCTCAAAAAAGTATCCTCTCTCATCCCCAAATACAGTTGGTTTTATGATGTAGAGATCTTGAATTGAAGTTTCTTCTTTTTGATATTTTGACATAAAATCACCTTAATTTATTGAAAGAAAATCATAAGGACTTGCTAGTAAACTCAAAAGATAATCACCGTATTCTGTATTAGCATGTGGTTTGGCTACTTCTTCTAATTGTTTATCATTTATGTATCCTAATCTATACGCTATTTCTTCAATACACGCGATAAATAATCCTTGACGTTTTTGAATAGCTTCTACAAAGTTACTTGCTTCTAATAAACTATCATGAGTTCCAGTATCAAACCAAGCTAAACCTCGTCCAAACAGCTCAACTTTGAGTTTTCCTAATTTTAGATATTCATTATTCAACGCTGTTATCTCCAACTCTCCTCTTGCAGAGGGTTTCAGATTTTTTGCCATTTCTGAAACTGTGTTGTCATAATAATATAACCCAGGAACAGCAAATTTGGATTTAGGTTGTTGAGGTTTTTCTTCTAATGAAATCGCATTTTTGGTCTCTTTATCTATCTCAACTACACCAAATGATCTTGGATCTTTCACATAATATCCGAAAATCACTGCACCTTCTTCAAATGAAGCTGCTTGTTTAAGGATATAGGTTAAACCTTGACCATAGAATATGTTATCACCTAATATTAAGGCAACACTGTCTTTACCAATAAATTCTTCTCCTATAATAAATGCTTCAGCAATACCTCTAGGTTGATCCTGAGCAGCATAGGAGAAAGACATTCCAATTTGCTTTCCATCTCCAAAGAGTTTCTCATATAGTGGAAGATCTTCGGGAGTGGAAATAACTAACACTTCTCGTATTCCTGAAAGCATGAGTACTGAGAGAGGGTAGTAAACCATTGGTTTATCATAGATAGGGAGCAATTGCTTAGAAATTGATTTTGTAATTGGATAAAGTCTGGTTCCAGCTCCACCTGCTAAAATGATTCCTTTCAAGTTTATCACTTAACCTTGGATATCAAAGCTAAATATATTTTTTGCCCTACAACATCGTTCTTAGAAATTTTACTAAATGCGAAATAATAAGATTTAAGATTGACTAAGAAAGGTTAAAGAGTAGTTCTCTTGAATCTACTGAGACTTTGACTGTAATTTAGTCGTTCTGGTGAAAGATTTGGAAGAAACAAAGAAATATTCATTATTTACTCAAGGGTCTGGCACAAAGTTCCTGTTTACTTTTGCCTTTGCTATTCTATTAGCGAAAGGTTTGAGTATTGCATTCACCAAGATATTCAGTAATATACTTCCTCAAGAGGATATGGGACAGTATGCCATTTTTGTCACAGCTTCCATGACTATCCTAGCTTATGCTAGTATAGGATTTCAGAATGCTTTAAGTCGCTATACAGTCTCATACAAAACACAAGATAAAAAGAAGAATATGCAAGATCTAGTTTTTTCAGGATTCGTAGCTTTTATTATAATCGAAGTATTAATTATCGGTATATTTTTGATTCTTTACTTTGCTATGGATTACTATCCATCATTTCTAGACATAGAACCTTATGTGATTACACTCCTAGCTGTAGGTGTCATAGCTTTAGCACAATTTTTCTCAACCATGTGTTACAACATTGCTGGTGCTCTTCAGAATTCCCGATATTATGCTATTCCTGTTATAATGAGAGTTTTACTGCAAATCCCACTAACTATTGTCTTTGTAATCTATGCTGATTTAGGTGTTTTAGGATTAATACTCGGATTGAGTGCGTCTGAAGTCTTAGTAGCTATTTATTCTGGTATCATTTTAGTAAGAGATTTAGGGATAGGGAAGTTTTCATTTAAAGAACTCAAATCAATATTTGGTTACTCTTCTCCTGTTTATGGAGTAACTATGCTTCTCAGAACTTTCAATCTGTATCTGCTCATTTATATCGAACAAGTATTTGTTGAAAATTCTCTTCAGCTTTTCTCTTCTGTTTCTCAGCTTTTCTCTGTTGATGCAAGTCATGCTGTTACAGGAAAAGAGCTTATTGCCCTCTATACTTTTGGTGCCTTACCTCTAGCTAACGTTCTGCTCTTAGTTGGACAGATGTTCAAAACGGTATATCAACCTATCATGTACAAATATTTTGAGAATAAGAAATTTGAAAATATGGAGAATCTTACGATCATCATTTCAAAACTATACGGAGTGGGTATAATTGCCATTTGTATCATTCTCTTTGCATTTTCACCACTTTTAATCAAGTATATCTTTACAAATAGTGACTATCTTGCGGGTATTTTTTTGATACCTCTTCTTTTTGTCTCGCAGATTTTTGAACAACTTTCAGACATCTCAGCATATGGACATTCTCTTTACTACAAAAATTACTGGGTATTGGTTGCAGGAGTTTTCAGTGTTGTAGGAGGAGTATTCACAGCTTATTTCTTGATACCAATCATGGGATTAATGGGAATTGGAATTGTCTTTATAACTATTAAAGCAATAAAACTACTCATCTTACTAATCGTCTCACAACGATATTTCAAAGTTCATTATAATTATTGGATTATTCTCAAAATCCTTCTAGCAGCAGGTATCTCAATAGGAGTCGGTGTTATCTTCAATCTTTATGTGATTCAAGGAACTTTGACCATCACTCTCCTTGTTCCATTCTCAATTAGTGCTGCTTTATTTGTAGGGCTAGTTTTCTTATTCAGATTAATAAAGAAAGAAGACTACACGTTTGTAAAATCATTAGTGAAGTCATATTTAGAGACAAGAGCAACATCAGTGTAGAGAATTGAAAGAGTGGTTTAAGAAAACTCAACTCTCAGATGCTGGTTTTCCACCCATTCCCCAACGACTTTTTGGGTACTCACTAATTATCACTCTTACTGATTCTGGTTTCGAACCTTGTTTCATAAAAACTTCTGTTATTCCTGCTATTATTTCTTTTATTTGTTCTTCGGTTCTACCTTCCCACATCTGTACTTGTACCACTGGCATTAAATCACATTCCTTTAGTTATGATAAAGACTACAAAGTAAGTTTTATTCTTTTTCCTACGGATACAAGTCAGCGTTTTAACAAACCTATCTTTTCAATGCTACTGCAGATTTTTCGGGAAGAATTACAAAGAAAAACAGAGATTACTAATTTTCTATCAAGATTTATTATTGAAAAAGAAGAAGGAAGAAGATATAAAAGAACTAAATCTTAATATCTTCTTTTTTTAATCTAATAGGATTTAATCCGAAACCAATAATCGAACCTAAGACAGCCAGAATAGGTATGCCTCCAAATATCCAAGGTGCGTGTGAAAAAACATCTGTTAATAAATCTTGTTCTATTATTGCAAACATAAGTACTGAAAGACCGAGAAGAACAAAAGGAAAACATAAAAGAATGATTTTCAGATCCTTTCTGTAAAAGAGTAGACCACAGAGAATACTGCCAATAAATGAACCTCCAAAAACACCGAATAATAAAATCAAGAAATTATCCGAGAAGTAAGTAAAATATGATAGGGCAAAAATAACACAACCAATACTAATAGCAATGGAATTGAATTTGACTCTTTTTGAAACCAATAGTATCACCGATTTTTGTTTCAATAGAGTGTACACTCAATTAAGTTTTTAACTCTTTTTCTTTCTAGTCCTTTTGATTTACTTAATTTACTAAGTTTCGTTTAAGTTTCGCTTAGGTTCTGAGCTTATTCATATAAATGTCTCTATTATCAAAGATTTTATGGCACTAACTCGAGCAGCCAAATTGGCAATAATCATTTCTTGTTGTGTTGTAGGAGCTGCAGCCATTGTTACTCCTACGACTTTGGTTTTATTGAATAATGCATCAGCGGATGTTAATTTCACTCTTCTTTATAACGCTGGTGTTATGATTGAAACAGGTGATGTAATCATCTATGTTGATCCTTACAACCTTCCCTACAGTTATCATGATTATCCCGCAGATATCATCCTAATCACTCACCCTCATGGTGATCATTACGACCCGACGACAATTAACTTCATCAAAACTAATGACACTTTGATAGTTTGTCCAGAAAACATGACTGATGCAATCGCAACTTATGGTGCAACAGGTGTTAATCCAGAAGATCACTTCGTTCACATGGGAATTGACATAACTGCTTTCTATATGTATACAGAAGCTCCAGAAGGCTATACCCCCAGTCATCCTCCAGAAGCTAATTGGACAAGTTATATCATCGATGTAGGTCCATTAACCTTCTTCCATGCCGGAGATTCAGCGAACATTTTTGAATATACTCAACTAACAGGTCTAATTGATGTAGCTCTTTTACCTCTAGGACCTGGATGTCAAACAATGACAGGTATAGATGTTGTTTTTGCAATCGATACCATCAATCCTACTTACTTTACACCCATTCACTTTGCAGAAGGAGCAGATGTATCATTTTGTGCTATATACGAAGATATGATTAGTAACACAGGATGCGAACTTATTCATTTAAATTACTACGAATCACATCTATACGAAATATAAGAGAATAAACAAGGACAACGCAAATCATAAAGAGGAAAGACTCTTTTTCCTCATTTTTTTCTAAATAATGCTATATTAAAACATGATAATGTTTTTAAGTATCATAACCAAGTGTGAAATACAACTTCTTGTTGATCTATGTAGGTAACAGGTATATAATGTCCATTTTGGAGGAATACTGATTATAGTCATTGCTATAGACCATGATATTTCTAGCTGTTACTATCACTTGAAATAGCAAGAAGAGTTTTAAGAGAAACTTGATTACAGTCTTTTATTCAACAATCTGGGTATTGATCCTGTATCGTCAAATTTTGACAGAAGTAGAAAAAAAACAGTGAAATAAGATGATAATCGAACTAAAAAAAGAAGAGTTTAAAAAAGTAAAAACTCTCTTCAAAGATGTTTTCTTCAATTTGAACAGTCTAGCTGTTCTTAATGGCGACAATGAGGGGAGAGTATGGATCAATAATCTTGAAAATCTCAAAACAGGAATGCTCGTAGATAATGAATGGTCCATTTATTTGATAGGAGATCATACAAATAAGACTTTCAATAAGGAAATTGGGAAGATAATTAGAAAGGAGATTTTTCCTAAAGCAGAAGAACATGCATTGAAGATGAGTCCAGAATACAATAATGGTGAATGGGTAGTATATTTTTCGAGAAACGAATGGTTAGAAGTAATCGAACAAGACTTTGGTATCACAGACTTTCTTCCTCTAAGGAGATGTTATTATATTTTAAAAGAATTAAAGAAGCCTAATTGGCGAGAAGAGATCCTGCCAAGCTTTTCAATGCAACGAGTTGATAAAGATTTTCTCCATCAGAATCATTTAGGAAATTTCTCCATTATTGAAGAGTGGATTGAAAACTGTTGGCGTTCAACAGAAGAATTTCTCTCTCGTGGTTTTGCCTTTTGTCTTCTAAAGGACGATAAAGAAATAATCAGCTGGGGTATTTGTGATTGGGCAACAGAGAACAGAGCAGAGATGGGAGTTGGTACAAGTGAAAACTATAGGCGACAAGGATTTGCCACTTTGGTAACATCTGCAGCAGCAGAATACTGTTTAGAAAAAGAAATTGAACTTGGTTGGCATTGCAGTGAACATAATGTCGCTTCGTGGAAAACAGCTGAGAAAGTTGGATTCGAGAAAGAACGCGACTATATTTCTGCTCTAGGATGTTTTGATGAAAATCATAATTTATTGGAAAATTCATGGTATGTTGGATTATATCTGAAACGCACCGATGAAGGATTATCCTATATTGATAGACTGATAGCAAAAACAGAACCAGATTCAAGATATTTAAGCATCAAAGCTCAAATCTTAATTCAAGCTGGAAAGCCAGAAGAAGCTTTAGAAGTTTTCAACAAAGCAGTAAATTTAGGACTCAATGATCCAGAAAGATTCAAATCAAATATAATGAACAATAACTTTTTCGAACCAATAAAAAAACTCAAGGAATTTCCATTTCTAATTGAAAAAATAGATAGGTTAATTGAATATGAATAGAGTACGTCTACAAGCTTATCTATTTCGTTTTGCTTTCCAGATATTTTTTCAAATTTTCTAAGGTTATATGAACTTCAATTGACTCTCTAAAAAATTCGAAACCTAGCCTATTATTAATAGAGAGCACAATAAAAAAGGAATAAAAAAGGAATAAAGAAAAACCAATCTAATATTTTTCATAGTGAACGAGTGTATCAAACTCTTTTCGAGTTCTTGTTGGTTGTTCAGCTGGATAACCTGTTGCTACTAAACCTAGAACATTGATATGATCAGGAATCCCTAATAATTTTCTTATCTCTGGTTCAACAGAAGATTCAATGACACCAGCCCAACACGTACCAAGACCTAGACTATGTGCTTCTATCATATACTGCAAAGTAGCTAAAGCAGTATCAGCCCAATGATATTTTGGATGAACCTCAGGATTGGTTAACGGAATAAAAATTACTGGACTCTGAGCAACAAATTTTGCATAAGAGTGTATCTTAGATAGTTTCTTTCTAGTTTCTTCGTCTCTTACAATCATAAATTCCCAAGGTTGTTTATTCGAAGCTGAAGGAGCCCATTGAGCTGCTTCCAAACATTTCTGAATTTTCTCTTCTTCAACTAGTTGATCAGTATACTTCCTTATACTTCTACGTGATTTTAAAAGATCTAATGCGTCATTCATTTAATTCGCCATTCTAAAATAGTAAGTCAATTTTAAAAATGTATTTCAATTTAGAAAAAAATAGAGAGGTAGCTTAATAACTTCTCAAATAGACTTGTATCTTTAGAGCAATAGATGCTCAATCCTTGGTCAATTTACAAAGATATATTGCAATCTAAAATTCCATTCCACTGGAAAAGTTTTCTTTTCGAAGAAGAAGTAAAAAAATAAAAACAAGATTTAAATGGGTTATAGAAGAACTAAGGATTTCAGTCTACTTCTTTTTTTGTGGGTTCTTTGTTACTGAAGTCTTCTTTGCTTTATTTGATTTCTTCTTTGCCATATTTATTCCTCAATTCAATCTTGTTCATCCAGCCAATTACCTATCTTCTGAATAGTAAGAATCAACATCATAATCTTCTTCGTATTCATCGAAGTCATCATCGAAGTCATCTTCATACCATTTATCTTCAAAGTCTTTTTTGTCTGGCTTATTTTTATCTCTAGGATCCATTTTACATACCTCGAGGTTTTTTTCTGCTTGCTCTCCTCAATTCCCAGTAGCAGTGATTTTTTCATCTGCAGGAAGAGATGATTGGGCAAAAACTGGATTGTGAAATTAGGTTATAAACTTTATTATTTTATCCTAATTTGCACATGCTTTTTACTCATTCAAGTTATCATTTTAAGATGCTCAAAATATCTTAAAAATAAAGGCATATATAGCACATTATAAAATGTTTATAAGTAAATGAATTGTTAAAGCGTCGCTGGTGAAAAAACTGAAAATTAAGCTGCATAAACCAAACGAATGGGGAAATTACATCCATCCAGATACTCTAGAGGTTAAGGACATAGTTGGAGAAATTCCTGAAAAATCAATTATAATAATCAAAAAGAAGGAATTTCGTTCAGAGTTAAGTAGATCTGTAATAGTAACTAGATATGCTACAATTTCTAAAGGTGTTTTAATGTATTTGTCGAAAACAGATGCGTCTAAAAAACTAGCTAAACTGTGTGCTACATATATGCTTAGAACAAAACACTTCCCACCTAAAGTAACTGTGTCTGGGATAAAATCAGAAAAAAAACCTGTTGAACTTGTTTTCACTCATACTACTTCCGATACCTTTCAGTTACTTATCACCGAAGAACTATTGCAAGGTAAAAATCCTTATTCTTTTATTGAAAATTTAATAGCTTCTTCTGATAAGAAACATCTGAAAGAACAATCAGAAATACAATGGATTATTAATAAAGCTCCACATGGCAGAGGGATGTGTATTAAATGTAAAAAGCAGATTAAAGCAGGGGAGCTTAGATTTAAAGAGATGGATAGTAAAGATAGTATAATGAATCCTGATTTTTACCATTATGCTTGTTTTCCTTTTGCAAAATATGAAAAGGAAACTATCCATGGGATAAAAGACTTAACAGAAGAGGATCAAAGAAAAATCAGAAAGACATTGAAACTTTAGACCATTCTGAAAACTTTTTTTATTTTTGTAAAATATTTGTGAAAAAAAGAAATCTTCGATATGTTTTTGAATAATACTCTCTCAAATAGTAGAAATTAAGGGAAAAAGAGAATTACCAGTCTGCTACAACCGGTATGATATCTTCCTGAAAAATCCTTAAAGGTTCTTGGTTAGCTAGAGGATGCTTCATATTGAAGATGGCATGATCAATCCCTAATTCATGTTGCCATTTCAGGTTTTCAAGAATATCATCAACAGTCTTTAGGTTCTTAATTCCAGATTTTTCTTGTACATCCGAAATAGTTGGTTGATCTAAAAACACACTACCTAGACTTGTTTTTTCAATTTCATCGTATGGTCGTCCTAAATCAATACAATGCTTCTTGAGCACACTAACTGCTTCCTCAAATCTCTCTTTTCCAGAACCAATAAACAGATTGCATGCATCAGCATATTGTGCTACAAAACGTAAAGTTTTCTTGGGACCCATTCCTCCTATTAGTACAGGAGGATATTTCTGAATTGGTTGTGGGTGACACATAGTTTCCTTAAGATGATAATGCTTGCCTTGAAATTCTTCACCATTTTTATCTGACCACATTAGTTTAGTAATTTGGAGAGTTTCTTCTAACTTCTCAAAACGAGTTGTTAAATCATAGAAAGGTATTCCAAGGCCTGTTGATTCTCTTTCAAACCAACCGGCTCCAATACCAAGATACGCTCTACCTTTAGATAAAATATCTAGAGTTGTGACTGTCTTAACTAACATACCAGGATGTCTATATATATTCCCGGTAACCATAGTTCCTAATTTGATATTTTTTGTTAAACCAGCTAGATAGTTTAAAACTGAATATCCTTCGTACATGTCTTCTTCTGCAGGACCTAAGAGCCAACTCTCTTTGCTACCAATTTGAAAGAAATGATCCATTACCCAAAGACTGTAAAAACCTGCTCTATCAGCTTGAATTGCTATTTCTTCTATATCTTGAGCAAAAGAATCCTTTCCTCCTGGAAAAGTAAAATTAGGTACTTGTAATCCGATTTTCATAGTAAAAGATAGTACAAACTTCTAATTAAATCTTAACTTCAACCAAAAAAGGATCTAAGATCCTTCAGATAATCTCTGATTCTTATTGCTGCAATTACACCTCCTCTAACAGCTGAAGCAACTTACTATGTAGAACCACTCTATTTGGATATGTTTTTAAGTTCTCAAATTTCAGTTATTATTTGATATTTGATGTCTTTACACGATCGAATTGAATTTATGTTTATTTCATTCATTCACGACAAAATGTACAGTTTGTTCATGGATGCTAGAAAAATGCTTCTTGCTGCTGGACTTAAAGAAAGTTATAAGGTTCTTGAAGTGGGTTGTGGTCCTGGTTTCTTTACACTTCCAGCAGCAGAAATTGTAGGTGACAAAGGGGTTATTTATGCCAATGATTTTAATCCTTTTGCAATTAAAAAAGTAGATAAAAAGATCCTCAAATCTGGTGTGAAAAATGTTCAAACAATGTTAGAAGATGTGACAGAAACCTCTTTGAAAGAGCAAAGTGTTAATCTTGCCTTTTTCTTTGGGGTTATCCACTCTTTGATGAATATTTTAGAAAAAACATTGAAGGAAATGTATAGAATTCTAAATGATGAAGGAACAATAGTTATTCAAAAGGGAAAACAGTCAACAACAGAGCTAATTGAGAAAATAGAAGAAAGTGGGTTGTTCAAATTTATTGAAGAAAAGAAAAGATTGTTGATTTTCAAGAAGATATAATTAGATAACAGATGATAACAATGAATAGTGGTGAAAACAAAACTCAATATGATTTTGATAAGTTAAAGAAGCAGTACAGTTACTTTAGCTGGTTTCAAAAAAGATACTTGAAAAAATATTATGGTAAAAGAAAGTCTAAAGAATGGACACAAGAAGCTAAGAAGATATTTCAGGGTTTACTTCCCGATTTACCTTATATTGGGGATAAAGAGTATTATTTTACTAAATTTCTAATAATGACAGTTATGCTAACACCAATTGTCAAAATACTTCATGAAGCTAAAATTCCTGAACGAAATATAGGTAAGATGATATTTGATTTAGCTGAATCTTTCTACTCTCTCATGCCGGGTTTTATTAGTCGTAAGCGTGGACGAAAACTCTTTACTCCAGAAAGTGAAGAGAAGTGGAAAGAGATCTGTTCAGAGAGTAAGAATAGAGATATTCCTTTTGACTGGGTTTGTGACTTCGTTAAAGGTGCTGAGGATGAAGGCTTTCAATATGGTTTTAACATGACCAGATGTGGTAATGTAGAGTATTGGAAATCCTTAGGATTAGAACAATATGTCCCATATCTTTGTCTTTGTGATTGGCCTAGTTGGAAATCAATGGGAGTGGAAGCTTCAAGAACACAAACTCTAGGTCATGGCGATGGTAGTTGTGATTTTAGATATGTCAAAGTTGGTAGAGAAGGCCCCCGTGGTTGGCCTCCTGAAACACTTCCAGAATGGAAAAATGAGTAGGTTTAGTATTAGAATTAAGAATGAAGATTTTTTAGATAATCACTGATTCTTATTGCTGCAATTACTCCTTCTCCTACAGCTGAACCAACTTGCTGAATAGATTCGCATCTACAATCCCCTGCTGCAAAAATTCCTGGAATAGAGGTCATCATCTCTTTATCGGTTCTTATCGCTCCTTTTTCATCTAATTTTACTAGCTTCTCTACAAGTTTTGTATTTGGTTTAAGTCCAACTAGCATGAAAACACCATCAGGTTTGAGAATAACTTCTTTGTTATTCCTTCTATCAAAAAACCTGGCTCCAGCTAAAGACCTCTTTTCACCTATCATAAATTCCTTTATTTCATAGCTTGTAAAAATCTTAATTTTTGGTTCAGCAGCTACTTGTTCTTGGATAACTTTGGAAGCTGTAATTTCATCTAAAATTTCAGTAACTATTACTTCTGATGCAAATCTGGCTAAGAAAATAGCTTCCTCCAAAGCAGAATTACCTCCACCAATTACTAGAACTTTTTTGCTTTTATAGAATGGTCCATCACATACTGCACAGTAATGGATTTTATATCCTAACAAATCTGCTTCTCCTTCAACATTCAATGTTCGATACTCACTTCCAGTCGCAATAAGAACTGTTTTTGTACTGAGCTCATCCATCTGTGAAGTTGTTACAACAAACCCGTTGTCCACTTTATCTAAGGCAAAAATCTTGGTTGCCTTGAGGATTTCCACACCGAAACGTTCTGCTTGAGCAGTAAATTTTTGAGCTAAATCTATACCATCTATCCCTTCTGGAAAACCAGGATAATTTTCAATTCTTTCAGTAAAATTCATCCTTCCTCCGACTGCACCTTTCTCAATTACAACAACGTCTAAGCCTTCTCTTGCAGCATAGATAGCACAAGTTAGTCCAGCTGGACCACTTCCTACAATTAAAACATCATAGGAGGTTCTTAGAGGTTTGAGAACTAAACCTAACTTCTTTGCGAGTTCAGCATTTGATGGCTCAACTAGATAAGTTCCATCGGAAAATTCTATTGTAGGAACCTTTTTCTTTCCGTTGTTTATCTTTTCAACAAAAAGAGCAGATTCTTCATCCTCATCAATATCAATATAATCATAACTAATTCGATGCTCCGCTAGGAATGTTTTAGAAACTTTGCAGTCAGAACACCAAGGAGTACCAAAAACCCTAGTAATTTTAACCATTATGTTCAATTATCTTTTGATTAGTCTTTTTTTAATATTGTTACATAACAAAAAATCAATTAATCTAGATTTTTAACAATCTTCAAGTTATTCTTAGAAGCGTTTGGTTATAGAAAGAGCATAATTTATGTAGGAAGAGGTGTTTACGTTCTCAGTTGTGACTAATAATGAAGGATATTTTAGTTAAGACTCAGGATTTAGTTCGATCTTTTGAATTTGGTGAAACTGAAATTATGGCTTTGAATGGAGTTGATTTTGAGGTTTTAAAGGGAGAATTTGCTTGCGTTTTAGGCCCATCTGGAGCTGGTAAAACTACATTGTTAAATATGATTGGAGGTATTGATTATCCCACCGAAGGTAAGGTCATTGTTGATGGAGAAACTATTAGTGACTTTGATAAAAATGAATTGAATGATTATCGACGGGATAGTATTGGTTGGGTTTTTCAATTTTTCAATATTGTAGCAAGTTTACGTGCTTGGGAAAATGTAGGACTAGCTCTTGAATTTCAAGGTATTAAGAACAGGAATGAAATCAAATCCCGCTCTTACGATATGCTCAAAAAGGTTGGATTAGAGGGAAAAGAACTTAGATTTCCAAGTCAGCTCTCAGGTGGTGAACAACAACGTGTTGCGATTGCTAGAGCGTTGGTGAAAAACCCTAAACTCATTGTAGCTGACGAACCTACAGGTAATCTAGATTTCATAACAGGTCAAAAAATTGCTGAACTGTTGAGAGAGTTAAATCATCAAGAAGGAACCACTCTCATTGTTGTTTCCCATGACATCAGTATAACCCAATATGCAGATAGGGTCTTTCATCTTAGAATGGGAAAAATTGAAAAAATTGAAGATAAAATTGACAATATAAATTTCAAGAAAGTGAGAGTGTAGCTATATGAAGATTTTAACCAAAAAAATTTTTCGTGAGATTTGGTACAATAAATTTAGGTCACTCTCTATTATCACAATTATAGCACTTACAATTGCTTTATTAGCAGGTTTAAGAGCAGGGCACCCCGTTTTGTTCAATACTTACAATTTAAATCTAAAATATTATAACGTAGCTGATGGAACATTTTCTTTCTCTGAACCTATAGAATCAGATAATGTTACTGACATCAGAAATAATAGCTCTTTTATGGAAAAAAATAACATTACTGATGTCGAAGGTAGAATAATTTATTTAACTGAAGCAGTTTTCAAAGGAGATAATTTTCAAGCAGTAGTTTTTGGTATAGATTACCCTAATTCAGTTAACCAACTCGTTATCGAGAGCAAATCAGAGGATATAATTAATACAAGCCAGATTTTTCAATCTAATTCAAGTTGTCTTCTAGACACTCATTTTGCGGGTGGTTTGTTCGGCCAAGATGTAGAATTAGGAGATCAGCTAGAAGTAAATTTTCCGGAAAATAAAATGAATATTACCATTAAAGGAATTGCTCAAGACTCTTATTTTACTTATATGGTTGATGAAACTACAAAAATGCCCTTACTTGGTAATCTTGCTGTTATTTGGATGAATTTGCAATATGTACAAGATTTTATCTACAATGGAAGTTCCTTGATTAACCAAGTATTATTTACTGTAGAAGAAAGACTAAACAAAGAACAAATCCTCAAAGCTGCTGATTCGCTTTCTTATTATTTTGGCAGTCAAAACATCCCTGCAAACACTATGAAATTTGTCATTTATGATGAAAGTGATGAATATACCATGTTTATCGGAGATGCTGGAGCAGTTGATAAAATGGGGACTATTTTTGGTATTATTGGGCTTATCATATCCATCGTAGTGATTTTCAATACTCTAAACAAGATGATATATGCACAACGAAAGAATATTGGCTTATTTCTAGCAATGGGATCTCGCAAACGAAAAATCCTTTTTCATTACATTAGCATCACTCTCATTCTTACGATTATAGGAATCATCTTTGGTATTCCATTAGCATATGCAATTGCTACAGGTATGGCGTCTCTTATAACAAAGCATATGTATGGTTTTCACCAAATTGATCTTTCTTTACCGACTGAGGAATTTGTTTATGCTGGCGCTATTACGCTAGGGTTGTGCGTTCTCTGTGCAGTATTAAGCGCTTGGTCCATAACAACAGTTACTCCGCGAGAAGCGATGACAGCTACCTTCACCCGAATTAAAAAAGCTAGCAAGACTTTTGCAGAAAAAGCATTTGGTTGGATTCCTGGCTTTAAATCAATTCATATGATAGTTCCACTACGTGAAGTGTTTCTTAAAAAGAAAAAAAGTATGATAACTATTCTAGCATTAATAACTTCTATGATTTTCTTAATCAATTCTTTTGCAATGGTATACAATATGTTCGATGTAATGTCGGCGAATTATAATGAGTATAACACCTATGATGTACAAGTTATCTTGGAGAACCCATATCATGTTAACTATATTAACAGTATCTTAAACAATGCAAGTATAGAAGCCTTTCAATCCATCAACAATCATGAGATATTTATTGATGTTTATACGAAAATTATACATGAGGGAGAATTACTCAGCTGGACAGAACTTGCTTGTTATCAAAAAAACTCAACGTTGAGATCATTTAATGTTGTCAAAGGTGATATAGATAACAAATCAGATTTAACCAATGACAGTATTTGTCTTGGTATAGCTATAGCAAACAAATATGAATTAAAATTAAATGATAGGATAGAAGTAGGAATTCTATCAAACTATTCAGTTGAAATTGTAGGATTGGTAGGGGAATTCATTGATTATTCTGCTCTCTGGACCTATGAAGCTTTGCAAGAGAGTGGAGCTAGTTTCTATTTTGGATTGTTACCGAACAGAGTAAATGGGATAATGTTTACAACAAATAAAGATGCAGATTTGAAGGTAATAAAAGATAAATTTGAAGAATACTTCAATGTTACATTCTGGATTGAATCTGAAACCGCACGCGAAGCATCTCTAGCTTTGATGGAAGCTTTCCTAGGAATCATGATACTCTTCCTAGGGGTGGGGATTCTAATCGGAGTACTATTTAGTTTCCAATCAATGTATATAGCTTTTATGGATAGGCAGCAAGATTTTCTAGCATTCAAAGCCACTGGAACAAAGAAAAAATACATACGGAGAATGATCTTTTGGGAGAATGCTATCCTCAACTTAGTAAGTCTAGTTCTCACCATTCCAGTTGGATACCTAACTTTTTGGTGGACAATAGATTATATGATGGACGATAATTTCTACATGCCTACAACAATTCCTTGGTTCTGTTGGCCTCTTGTACTAATCGTATCTCTATTCACTCTTTGGCTTGCAACAGCTAGATTAATGAGAAAAATCAAAAAAATGAATCTAGCAGATGAATTGAGACAGACAGGAATAACTTAGCTACACAAATAACCAAAACAACTTCTTTTTTTTCTAATTACTTTCGTCAACAGATTTTTATACCAAAATTAAATCATATTCCAAGCAATCATTCCACCATTAAGTACTAGGGGTTTTTTAAAACCAGCTTTCTTCATGATTTGAGCTGCAGTATAAGCACGTGACCCAGATCTACAAACAATGATTATCTCTTCTTCCTTTTTATCACTCATTTGTTCTAGATGAGGAATAAGTCTACCAATTGGAATGTTGATTACACCTTTAATATGACCTAGTTTGCTTCTTAGTTCCAAGGGTTCTCGAACATCTAACATTATTGGAGTTTCATGATTAGTAATTTTCAGTGCTAGGTCTTCAACTGATATTGCTTCAACTTCTATCTCATTTACGCCTACGTCCATTGTTCCCTTGATTTCACAAGAAGGTGCATCTATAGGTATCCAAGCTGCAGATATATCTTGAGCACAAGAATAATTGGCTTTCAGAACATCTTTCATCCAATCAGCAGGTCCCAATCTTAGATCATTCAAATAATCCTCAAACTCTTCTTGTGTTCGTTTCTTCAAATGTGGATTGGTTAGTTTCTGTCTAGCAAGATTAGATGGTTCTCTTTCTCTATAATCATGAGCTGGGTAAACTACTAAGTTCTCAGGCAATTGTCTGAACTTCTCCAATGTAACCCAATGTTTTGCAGAATCTCCACCTGGTAAATCATCTCTCCCAGCACCACCATCATCTAAGAAAAGAGCATCTCCAGAAAATAGCTTACCTTCCCAAATTAGACTGATAGAATCTCTAGTGTGACCATGAGACTCAATAACTTCTAGTTTAATATCTGCTATTTCGATTATATCTCCTTCTTTTACTCTCTTGGTAACACACTGAGAAGGAGCATTTTCATGCATTATGTATTGACAATCAGTTCGATCTTTGAGTGCAGCTGATCCAGAAATGTGGTCAGCATGAGTGTGAGTATCGATAACAGCTTCTAATTTCAAGTTTTTTTTGCTCAGGTTATCTAAGTAATCATCTACATGTTCTAAGATTGGATCAATGAGGATTATTGAAGAGGAACTACCTCCTACTAGATAGGTCTTACAACTAGTCTTATTGAGTTGAGCAAATAACATGAATCAAAATTTAGGTTATTCTATTAAAAAATTTTTTCAATATCCAAAATATACCATTTTCGTAAAAAATTTCTTCCTTTAACTCAATTTTTCAGATTTTGAGCGACAAACTATAAATATCTAAAATCAATATTTTCAGTCACAATGGGCTTAATGTATTATATCAAACGATTTATTCGACGTATGCTTGGTAATGCTGTACAAGATGAAGTTGAAAAAAGAGGAAAAAGTTATTTGGATAAAGCTGCAGGTGATATCACTAGACAAACAAGACAGTCTGATGTTTCTACATCAAGTGTTACTGGGGGTTCAGCAGGTAGGACTGGAGTTCCAGCTTCTTCAGCTTTTGCGGGATTTGACCCTCTTGCTTCAACTAAAGAACAGTTTTATGGTAGTTGGCCTGCAATGCCTGCTGAAGTAAAACAACAAATGATAACGGATTCAAGTGTTTTTGGAAATCTACCTGAAGATCTCAAACAGAAGCTAATGGCTATACAAAGAGAAGCAGGTCAAGACCCAAATGCATCAGAAGAAGAGAAGAAAATTATCGATCAAGCTTTTGATCATCTTGCTAAGGGATAAAATGCAATAATTCCTAGCTTCTTTGTTTTTTCTTTCACATTGCAAAGAGGAAAAAGAACAAAGACAACCTATTCAACAACAAAATTTTTGAATTGCAACCGCTTTTCTATTCATGGAATCCAGTAGTTATATTCACACTGATGAAGTTTCAATTGTTTTAGCTGGAGCTGCAGGACAGGGTATCCAAACTCTAGAAAAAATACTGGTTAATTCATTAATAAAGAATTATCACATTTTTGCTACTAAAGAGTACATGAGTAGAGTTAGAGGAGGTGTGAATTCAACAGAAATCAGAGTATCTCATAAGAAAGTTCAAGCTTTTGTTAATCAGATTGATATCTTAATTCCTATTCATAAAGATGTTATGAAACGTAAAAGCATCTTGGAAAGAATAAATGAACAAACAGTTATTATTAGCGATAGAGAGGTTCTAGATGCAGAGGATCTGAAAGGATTCAACTTTGTAGATATTCCTTTTAGTAAAATTGCTAAAGAAATCGGAGGACAGATTTACTTTAATGTAATAGCTACTGGAATGCTAGTTGGAATTTTGGATATTGAAGAGGAGCTAGTTATTGAGATTATCAAATCCCAGTTCAAAAAGAAATCAGAAGAAATAGTACAAAATAATATTGAAGCAATAAAAAGAGGAATTGCAATTGGTAAAAAGCTTGAAGTAACGAAAACAATAGTCGTTGAAATTGAACCTGAGGGTGATTTATCAAATAATAGGATTCTGAATGGTTCTGAAGCTATTGGTATTGGTGCTATTGCTGGAGGGTGCAATTTTATTGCTAGTTACCCAATGAGTCCATCAACAGGAGTGCTTACTTATCTAAGTAAGATGTCAAAGCAATTTGAAATTGTAGTAGATCAAGCTGAAGATGAGATTTCGGCGATTAACATGGCTCTTGGAGCATCATATGCTGGAGCAAGAGCAATGGTTACAACCAGTGGTGGAGGGTTCGCGCTTATGAATGAAGCTTTAAGCTTGGCTGGAATGACAGAAACTCCTGTAGTTATTCATTTAGCACAACGCCCAGGTCCAGCTACTGGATTACCAACCAGAACAGAACAAGGCGATCTTCAGCACGTTTTATATTCTGGTCATGGAGATTTTCCAAGAATAATATTAGCTCCAGGAACGGTAGAAGAAGGTATAGAACTGTCTCATCAGGCTTTCAATCTTGCCGATAAATTTCAAGTTCCAGTCTTTATTCTCACAGACCAATATTATGTGGATACCTTTTATGATGTGACAAAAGTGAATTTTACTAATCTAAGAAATGAATATCATATTATCGAAACAAGCGAGGATTATCAAAGATACAAGCTTACAGAAGATGGAATCTCTCCAAGAGGAATACCAGGATTCGGACAAGGATATGTTAAAGTTGATAGTGACGAACACGACGAAATGGGAAAAATAACTGAAGATCATGATATTCGAATCAAGATGGTAAAGAAAAGATTGAGCAAATTAGAGAAACTAAAAGAAGATATCATTCCACCTGTGTTTCTTGGAGAGAGAGATTACAAAGGATTGATTATTGGATGGGGATCAACATTCAATATAATTGCTGAAGCTTTAGAATATTTAAGCGAGGAGAAATTAGCTTTCTTACATTTCAAACAAATCTATCCTCTACATCCGAGTATTAGCAGATACATCTCAGATGCTGAGTTTTCTATTGTAATTGAGAATAATGTCACTGGTCAGTTTAGCAATCTAATCCAGCAAGAGATTTGTAAAAAAATAGATTATAGGATACTAAAATATGATGGCTTGCCTTTTGCTGTTGAAGAAGTAGAAACGGAGATAAGAAAGATTCTTGAAAGGAGGAATTCTGATGAATAAAACAAAATTTGACTTTGGATTAGAAACAGCTTGGTGCCCAGGATGTGGAAATTTTAACATCTTAGATTCTTTAAAACTTGCGTTGGAAGAAAATGAAATTCAACAAGACAAACTATGTTTAGTTTCAGGAATAGGTCAAGCAGCTAAACTTCCTCAGTATATGAAAGCAAACTACTTCAATGGATTACATGGGAGAGCATTACCTGTTGCTACAGCTATTAGGTTAGCTAATCCAGAACTTACAGTAATAGTTCACTCTGGTGATGGTGACTGTTTTGGAGAAGGTGGGAATCATCTATTGCATACTATCAGAAAAAATCCCAACCTTACTTTGATAGTTCACAACAATATGGTTTACGGTTTAACCAAGGGACAAGGATCACCAACTAGTCAACTTGGATTCAAGAATCCTGTTCAAACTGAAGGGGTTTATGTACCACCATTCAATGCTATAGCTACAGCTATTTCTCTAGATGTTTCTTTTGCTGCTAGAGCTTTTTCTGGTGATGTAGAAAAAACCAAGGATATCCTTAAAAAAGCAATTTCAAACAAAGGATTTTCTATAGTAGAAATTCTCCAACCTTGTGTCTCTTTCAACAAAGTTAATACCTTCATGTGGTTTAAGAAAAACTCATACTATCTAGAGGACAATCATAATTCTAATGATAAATTTGAAGCTTTACATGTTGTTTTAGATGCAGAAAAATTTGCCTTAGGTATTATTTATTCAAATCCTTCAAGAACGATACTTGAGGAAAATGTAAGTGCCTATAAAACAAAGGAAGCGCCTTTATATAAAAGAAAACCTGATTTAGAAAGATTGCAAAAAGAATTAGAAAAATAATAATTAAGGATAAAAAGAGAACAATATTTAAAGCTCTGATAAATCTAATATCCATGAGTGAAGATTCGGAAGCAAGAGAAATGATTAGAAATCTCTTGCAATCACAATTATTCTGTGTGCTTTCTACTAACCTTAAAGAAGGTAATTTTCCCTATTCATCCCTAATCGCTTTTTTGCATTCTGATGATTTAAGCGCTATTTATTTTACTACTGCTAGAAACACAACAAAGTTCACCAATTTACTCTCTGATCCAAGAGTTGGAATTTTCTTTGATAATAGGACAAACAATTTAGATGATGTACAAGGAGCAATTACGGCAACTGTTCTTGGAAAGGTCGAAGAACTGGATAAAGAAAATAATAAGGAGATTATTTCTGAGTTTAAGAATAAATATCCTCGTCTTACAGAGTTTATCGATAGTGATAAAACAGCATTTCTCAAAATACAAATTGAAAGATACGTTATAGTATATGAATTCCAGAAAGTGCTAAGATTAATATTTAAATGAAGAAACAGATTCATCTCAACTATTTTTGTAAATGCGAAACATATTTTATTAGAAAAAAGTTATGTAAATAGATATAAATGCAGTTTCCGTCAGTTAAAGGATTAAATCTTGAGAAAAAGAAGTATAATATTCCTAAGGATTTGGAGGGAAAAATCAATATAGTGACTGTAGCTTTTCAGCAATGGCATCAAGGTTTAGTGAACACTTGGGTTCCATATCTAGAAGATCTAAAAAAACAGTTTCCTCAAATTTCATTCTATGAAC
>CAZPXJ010000023.1:21045-28308 GCA_964590855.1 uncultured archaeon | reverse complement strand
AACAATTTGTATTTGTTTGAACAGATGATTCTTCTGTTTGAGAGAAGCTAGTAAAGCACTCAAACATAATTTTAGCACACTTATCAGTTGGAAATCCAGCTATACCTGTACCTATTGCAGGAAAGGCTATTGTCTCAATTTTATTTTGTATACCTAATTGTAATGAGTATAGTATGGATTTTTTTAGTGAAACTTCAGTTGTTCTTCCACCAAGAACCATAGATGCTGCGTGGATTACATATTTTGCTTTGAGATTTCCTCCAGTTGTGATTGCAGCTTGTCCCAATTCTATAGATCCAATTTCCGAACATTCCTTTTGTATCATTGGACCTCCCTTTTTCCTAATAGCTCCAGCAACACCTGCACCAAGAATTAAATCTGTATTAGCTGCATTAACAATTGCATCTACTTCACATTCAGTGATATCACCATGAATTAATTTTAGTGATGTTTCATATACTTCCCACATATTTCAACACTATGCTTTCATTTTACTACAATCTGTACCGTATACTTTCTCAGCTGTAGTAAAACCAATTTTTTCATAAATCCTTACAGCTGGAAAGTTTGATTCTTCAACCCACAAAGTTATAGTTTTTATTCCGCTTGAGAAAAGTTCTTCACACATTTTTGCACTTACATCAAATCCATACCCTTTGTTTCTGTGTTCTGATGCAACCCAAACTCCACGTAAAACTGCGAATGAGAATAGTTCGTTTTTTACAATATGAGGGGCAAAAGCAACACTCACCACTTTATTATCTTTAACAATTCCAACCCCTCTTCCTTCAGAATTGGAATACAATAATCTCTGTTTGAAACGCAAATTTTGTGATATACTATCAGTTAATGCTTGTGCGGCATAAGTATCTTTGTTGTTGAAATCCTTTTGTATTAATTCCATACTAAGAAAAGTATTCATCTCTTTTCCTTTTGCTGATTTATCCATTGGTTCGAAATCGGAGAAATTCTCCACAACCAAGTTTATCCAATCAGGATCAAAAGAGAGGCTAATCTTTCCTTTAGGATTATATTTATCCAGAAGTTCCTTACTAGGAGGACCAAAAAGAGTAGTATGTAAATCATATGAAAACCTAAATGAAGAATCTATTTCTTCAAAGTGAACCACTTCTGGAAATTTAATGATATCCCAGATAGAATATGCAAGTCTGGATACTCTTTTCATCCCCACTTCTAAGATATTGCTAAAATCCTTTAACATCAACATAAAATAGAAAAACTTGTTTATATCTTCTTCTCTCAGATAAATTAAGTATATTTTGGACCGTAGGTTTCTTCATCAAGTTTGTTTAGATAATCCTTGTATTCACTATTATCTGAGATTTTCAAAGCTCTCTTGATTCTTAATATTCCTTCATATTGTTGTCCCATTCTAACTAGAGCTTGACCTGAGAGGAAGAGAGCTTCATCATCATCCTTTACAAGTGTCAAAAGTTCATTACACATGTTAAATGTCTTCTGATTATCACCCTCTTCAAGATATAGACGTGACAACTTATTGTACAAGCTCTTATTGACTTCCCTTGTCTTTTCTTCTACTTGAAGGGCTTGAAGGTATTTCTCTTTAGCAACATCTGAATGGCCCATGAATTCGTATAAGTCTCCCAACTCTTCATATAAGCTTTGATTAGTTGGGTCTATCTCAATGGCTTCGTTAAAAGCATCTATTGCTGAAAGATAATTTTCCATCTCTTTGTAACTCTGAGCAAGTAAACGCCAAACTTCGATTTCATCTCGTTTTATTCTTAAGAATGTTTCAAAACTCAATACCGCTACTTGGTATTCTCCTCTTTGTAGAGCGAGTTTACCCCTCCCTAACCAAGATTGTATTGCTCTAGGATTAAGCGAGGTGGATTTGAAATAATAGTTTTCAGAGACATCTGGTTGATTCCTTATCCTATAAATCTCTCCTAGAAGTTCATATGATTCCCAATGATCTGTATCTTCGGCAATAATTGAAGTTAGTTCCTCGATTGCATCATCAAACTGACCTTGAAGATAGAGAATTTTGCTTTTTTTGAAAACCAGCTCTTTATCTTGGTATTTAGAAATCATACGTTCCAAGAAAGACAATGCTTCATCAAAAAGACTATTTTCAATTAAACTCTCCAGTAATTCCATTTCAAAAGGTTTCATATCTTGATCAGAATCTAACCCCATCTAACCACCAACAATACATAATTAATTTACAAACAATAAAAACTTTTCAGTAAAAAAACCATTTTGAGAGAAAACTCAATTACTTAGCTTTTTCTTTCTCTACTAATTCTCTTTTTAAAACCTTTCCAGCTGCACTCAAGGGCAGCTCCTCGATAAATTCAAAGCTCTTGGGAATCTTATATTTAGTAAGAGCTTGTTCTATACAGTAATTTTTGAATTCCTCAGATGTTGCATTTTGTCCTTCCTTCAGAACAATAAAAGCTTTTCCAACTTCTCCAAAATAGTCGTCAGGAAAAGGTATAACTGCAGCAAGGGAAACTTTTGGGTGTTTGTAAAGCAGTTCTTCTACTTCTCTTGGATAAACCTTCAATCCTCCAGAATTGATGATATCCTTGGATCTATCAACAATGAAGAAATAATCATTAGAATCAACATAAGCTAAATCACCAGTTCTTAACCAATTTTCAGGAGTAAAGACATTGAGCGATTCCATTCCTTTTCTCCAATATCCTTTCATTATTTGAGGACCGGATATAATAATCTCTCCAACTTCTCCAATTTCAATCTCTTCTAAGGTTTCAGTATCTACGATTTTAACAAAGGTATCTATTAAAGGCTGACCAATAGAATTGGTTTTAGAGGCTCCATAAGGATTGATATGAGTCACTGGGCTGGCTTCTGTTAAGCCATATCCTTCAGTGATATCTACTCCAGTAGCTTTCTTAAATTCAGAATGAACCTCTTTTGGAAGCGCAGAACCACCAGAAACACATACTTTGAGTGATGAAGTGTCATATTTTGCTATGTTCTGCCGTAAAAGTCCAACATACATTGTAGGGACACCGTAGAAAGAAGTTGCTTTTCTTTTCTCAATAAACTCTAAAATTGCTTTGGGGTCGAACTTAGGAATGATAGCAATTTTTTCTCCTCGTAATAGAGGTGCAAAGAATCCTCACTGCAAACCAAAACTATGACACATTGGAAGAGAAGAAACAACTAAACCTGTAAAATCTGAAGGAATCTTTTTTGCCCATTCATTGAACTGAAGAGCATTAGCAAGAACATTTGAGTGTGTTAGCATGACAGCTTTTGCTAATCCAGTAGTGCCGCCTGTATAAAGTAAAAAGGCTATATCATCATTTTTACTTCTGTTTTCAGTAAATACTTGCTCTGAATCCATTATACTGTTCATTAGGACAAAATCACAGTTTGCTATTAGTTCTTGGTTCTTTTCTATGTCGATATCTTTATCTGCTACGACTATCTTTGCCTTGAATTGAAACTCGCTCAATACTTCGAAGATGTTTATACACAGAGTATTGTTTGTAATCACTGCTTTTGTTTCTGAATCTCTTAACTGAAAAGCAATTTCCTTCTTTGATAATCTTGGATTGATTAAAGTGACTTTGGCACCTACTTGATATGCTGCAAAAATGGTTGCGACGAACCAAATTGAATTGGGTAAGATTATTGAAATTGTATCATTTACCTGTATTGAACTTTCATCGAAAAACTTTGCTAGTTTGTTTGACATCTCTATTATCATATTTGGAGTAAATTCCAGACCATTTTCCTCAAACAATATTCTATCTTTTTCGAAGTCTTTGGACAGTTTAAGAAAATATCCATAAACAGATAGATTTGGATAGTTTATTTTCCATTTAGTTGATTTTGTTGAACTAGAATGATTCAATTTAAGCCACTGAGCCACTTTTTATGTGATACATTAATGAACATTGTTACCTTTACGCTAATTTTCTGTTTTTGTTGAAGCACAATGTTGATAAGTTCACTTCAGCCTTTGAGCTTGTACTGGAAGTTGATACTTGTGCCCCCAAATGAGAAACATGATTCCGACAAACTAATAAAAGTTAAGGATAAAACTTCCATTACTGAAGAATTTCTTGTTGATCTTTTTAAGAAATACGACGTTACTTTTTCTTCTAACTCTGAAGAAATGGCAATTAATCTAGCTCTGAGGGGTCAAGACGCATTGTCGAAAGATGATCCTGTTTTAGCTGAAGAAATCAGTAATCTGCTGTCAGAACTTTCAGAACAATGGAATGATAATTTTATAAAACTGAAATCTCATCTGCTGAAGGCAGAAATTGCAGATTACAAGTATGAAGATAAATTACCTCATTTGAGAAAAGCTTTGTCTTATGCTAAGAAGAACAACATTCAAGACATTGTGGTCGGAGTTAGAATTCATCTCGCTTTTGAAGAATTTAAATCTCGAAAATATAAACGTGTTCTAAAAGAATTGAAAAAAATAGAAAAACATCCTGATATCATTGAAGATAATAAAAGAGTGATTCTAGAGCTTAGATCTAGAGTGTATTGGGATATAGACAATTATTCAAAAGGATTTGATGCGACATACGAATGGTATAAAACCCTTAAAACTTCTACTACAGACTTACATTCTCTATTTATGTCTATTGTATATCTTCTCACAGTAATGACATCTACTCCTTTACCTCATACAAAACAGGAGTTAGAAGATATAAAGCAAGATATCTCTATCCTACTCACTAATTTAGCAACATCAGTACATCTTTTCTCACAAATTCTTCCATTTGTAGATGTTCTTCTTGCTAAATCTCTAAAATTGGTTCAACCAGAAATCTTATACAATTTTACAGATTTGATCATTCAGACGACAAGATGGAATGATGAGGAAAAGTTTCTTTATTTCTGTCAGACAATAGCTGATGCATATTATAATATTGGGGATTTTGAGAAATCTATTGAGCTAATTGATCAAGCAATCCAGTACACAAAAGAGCGTAAGTATTCAAAAGTTGAAAAAATCCTCAAATATAAGAGGACTGAATTTTCTAGTTTAATTTTCTACTTTATGAGTTTTGATTCTTTGTTTGATCCATGGATGATAAAAAATTTAAAAATCCATTATAATAACAAGATTGAAGAATTATTTCTTGAACCTTTATCATCTGGAGTAAATACTTTTCCTGCTACTTCATATTCAAATCTACTTAGAATATTAGAAAAAGCAAGTGACAAATACATAAGTGAAGATTCTCTGGAATTAGCCGGTTTGAATGAAGATGAAGAACGGGGTTTCTTTGTATTAGATATGAAAATTGCAGATGATAGAATAAGGGTATTGATGAGGGAAGATTTTAGTGTTGAAACAAAGGAATTCAAAACTTTACATTCAACACTTACTCCATATTATTCTGTCATTGGTATAATCTCCAAAAAACAGACAAACAAAATCAGAGATGTGGAAGAAATTGAAGAAGTTCTTCTACGAATACAACACGCAGTCAATTGTCCAGCATCAAAAGCTTCCATCTATCTATCTAAGGGAAAACCTCACTTAAATCTCTTTAAGTTCTATCTTCAACAAGGAGGGTTTAGTAATCTTAAAATGATACTTCTGGACACAGCAAAAACTCTGTCAAGAGATTATGAATTTGCAAAAAATGCAGATTTTCTCCAAATTTTCAATGTTGATCCTATAACCATTTTTGATTTGACATTAAGAAATGCAAAACAGTTACAACCATTAACTTCTCTTGTTAATCAAGCTTACAACCTGAACTTATCCAACTCACGGCTTTCAGATTTCCTAAAAGATCTTATGAATTTCTTTCTTAAAAGAAGTGATACAAGATTCTGGAGGGATTTCTACTATGAATATGCATGGTTACATACTCAAGGAATATTCCTCTCCCTAACGAATGGTGAGATAGAAGAGAAGAAACAGTTAATTGATAAAATTTTATCATTCGCAGAACTCTTAGATAATCCGAGTAAGATTCTGGAAGGGCTTTATTTTCGTGCTTATGTCAATCTAGTTGAGAATAACGCGGATTTGGGAACAGGAATTGCTCTATTGAAAGAAAAGTCAATTGAGAATCAAAGCGAGAAATATAAACTCATTTCATATATTCTAGATCAGTTACAAGAAACTGTTGATTTCTCTGATGAAGCAAAAATAGTTGAAATCCTAGATTGTTTTTGCAAACTTTGTGTATTCAGAGATTGGCCTGTTAGTTTGGAGTTATTCATTTATCTGTTAAATAAACTCCCACAATTAACTACCTTATTCGAAGTTTGTAAGGAGAAGGATATTAAGGATGCGGGAATTTATCTCTATTTGCACTTATCAAAGTATATGATAGATATAGAACGATACAATGAAGCTCTACAGCTACTGACTTTTATTCAAAGAATCTTATTTGAAAGAAAACAAAATTTCTTTTTCTCAGAACATACTTGGTATTACCTCAATTTCTTGACTAATCAATACTTGTACGAGATTTGGGATAATTTAACAGTAGAAGAAATCAAGGAATTCAAGCTAGATAAGGAAATGATACTAAGTAACATCCTAGAAAGAGCGGATTGGATATCTGATTCCATTTACATGGTTGAAATCATTATAGATTACATAACTATACTCCTAGATAAATCTGAATTTTCAATGGGTGAAAGTTACTATCATTGGATCGAACAATTGATGTTCTATTCTTGGGATTTATTCACTATTAAAACCAACTCAAACTTATTACAGAAAATTAATGATTTAAAAAAACGAATAGAAAGTCAACACTTTATTTAATTTAAAATCACCTAATATATTTAGTCTTATCCTAATTATTCTTGTAAGGATGATAATAAAATGGCATTACTCATGTGAACTAATTCCAAATCTCTTTATAAATAACACGAGTATTTTTTAGAATGGGGCTTTCTAAACTTATATTAAACTCATCATAGGTAGTGTATTCCATAACAATATTTATGAATGGAATTCTCGATTATTAGTCTGTAATATCAATAATAAAAGGTACCCGAAATTCATACTTGGTGTGTTAATTAATGTCTTCAGAACATAATATAGCAATCATAACTGTAGGGTATAAGAATAGTCCCTTTGTCAGGGAGGTACTGCGTAGCGAGATTATTCCCTATTCGATTATCGCTAATAATTCAAGTGATTTTCAAATTCATCACGCGGACCCCTCAAAGATTCTGCACTACAGTTTGGAATTTACTAATCTAATTGAAATGATTGCACAAAAAAGTATGGATTCATTTGCCGTTTTT
>CAZPXJ010000023.1:20031-21035 GCA_964590855.1 uncultured archaeon | reverse complement strand
ACATTGGGGCAGTTCTTTGAATTCTATAATCCTCTACATCTTTCAACTTTAAACTATCTAATTTCTAAATATGCTACAAATATCAAACCAGGAGTCATTGATTATCGTGATGCTTGGAAGAAAATAACATCTGCAATATTCGATGAAGTCTTTATCTATCCGTTATTTGAAGAATCTAGAATCTTCCACTTAAAACAGGGTGCTGTAGAAGTACCAGTGAGACAATTCTTGATGTCAGAAACTTTGGAGAGACAAAAGGAAAATTCGAAAAATAATATTAAATTGAAAGAACAAGCTCTTGAAGAGATAACTGGAATTATAGATCTTGACGCTATTCCAAAGATGAAAATATGCAATGAGGCGGTAAAGACAATAGTGTCAGCCTCAGGTGTGATAATCGTTCCTTCTGATGTTATCTCGCTTTACATACTTTTCCAATCAACTTCTTTCAAAGAAACCCTTCAAAAAACAGATGGGAAGATAGCTTTCATCTCTCCATTCTGGACTGAACTTAAACTCAATCCTATAGAGAAACTTATTCTGGAAAAAACAGGGTTTGAACCAAGCTTAATAAATACTGTTAAACTTGTAAAGGATTATGTTGATGCTGTAATTATAGATGATAAAGATACAGACTTAGTCTCAACTCTTAGGGAAGAAGGTATTACTGTTCTTGTAGAGGATTTGGTACCTGAGAAACAAGGAACAAAAGATTTCTTAGAAATGGTTTTGAAAACAATTGATTTGTCTCTAGACAACATCGCAATTGAACCAAAGGTATTAATAGAAGGTTTAGGTGAAAAATTAGTCAATCTATTTAGAGTTAGAGAACCAAAAGTGGAAGAAGCACCTGAAAAATCAAAAGTTTTAGAAATTTCAGCTGATCCTAAAGATGAAGACATTCTAGAAGGTCTGGTGGATGAAATTCCTGACTCTCTAAAAATTGAGAAAGAAGAATTGGAAGTAATGGAAGTAGAGCAACCAAATGATGAAGATTCAGAACT
>CAZPXJ010000023.1:0-20021 GCA_964590855.1 uncultured archaeon | reverse complement strand
AGATTATTGATACCCAGAAAGGCATTCCAACAATTCCGAAACCACCTTCAAAGGAATCTTCTATTGAATCTGACATCCTAATTCAGAAACCTGATGGACAGTTTGTTCTTCCAGGAATTGAACAGATTACTCAATTTGAACTAGAAGAATTGGATTCCTTAGATGTTGATGAACATATTATTACTTCTTTCATTGAAAGAGCAATGACTTCCAACGCAGCAGGCTTAGAAGTAGTTTTTTCAGATCTACTTTCACTTCAAAATAACCCATTGTTAATTGATAAAATCTATCAAACAATAATGAAGAAATTAGTCAAATTACGTGATATAAATCCTGAAGAAAAGATTGCTGATATGATTACATATCTATCTGCTCATAAACCCGAATATTATATAGAACGACTTACTATTCTCCTAGAGGAAACAATTAATTCTCGATCAGAAAACGAATTTTACCAAAATCTAAGGACAACATCACTTGTAATTAGAAGTTCTTTATTAATTGCGGGAAAAATAATTGAGAATTTTATCTTTAAATATATTGAAACGTCCGATATTTATCTAGAAGATAAATTGAGAAGGATGATAAATTCATTCAGTGTATCAAATACTGATATGATGCAACTTATTTCAAAAGTACTCCTTCATATCTTCGAAACTGAGATAGCTAAAGAAAAACAAAATGATGAGATAATCAACAGAATTGTTGCATTTCTGACCATGTATGATGGTTTCACAGTAAGTATAGCCTTGATTACTCAAGATTCTGATCAAGTACGTGAAAATTTCTTAGAAGAGATTTCTGATCTACATTTGAACAATCCATTCAGATCAATAGTATCCAAACTGATAGGAATTTATCACAATTCTACTTTTGAAGAGTTGCTTAGAGAGTTACACGGCAGAACTTTACCTGATTCTGTAGAACTAGAGATGATGAAAAGGAAATATATTAGCAGTCTTTCAAAAGTGGGGTCTATACCTTTAGAGCTATTTGCTGAACAAGTTGGTCTATCTGTTGATAAATCAGAAAAAATGATTTATGAAATGATACTCAAAGAAGAGATTTCCGCTAGAATTGAACTAGTAAATGGAAGATTATACATCGTTCAAGAAGGAAAAGAACCTATTACTGAAGACATTGTTGAAGCCAAAACCCCTCTAATAGTAAAAAAGGTAGAAGAAGCACCAAAAGAAGAAGAACTCAAAGAAATATCTAAAGAAGAAGAGATCACTAAGGAAATAAAGAAAGAAGCACTTAGAGATTTCACAGGTGACGTAGAAGAGGAAAACAAAGGGTTTATCTGTCCTGAATGCGATAAATCGTTTAAAACTCAAAAGGGTTTATCAATGCACAAAAATAGAATGCATAAGAAATGAGTTGAACTTCACCTATTTTTGAAGAAGTAGAAGAAAGATTTTTTTGATTGTGATTTCACTTCAGTCTAATCAATAAATTTAAAGAATATCTTCTCATCTTTGATTCATGCTTGTATGTCTTTTCAAATTGGAAGAAATTGGTCCAAATCTGGTAGAGATGGTTTTAGATAAAAATGTAGAATTTTCTCAAGATACTATTGACAAATTTACCTTTTCAGGTTCTGTTACTTACTCTCTCATTTTCCAAGGAATGCTTACTTTAGATGATATGAATACTGAACTCTATGGTCCTTTTCCATTTGCGTTTTCTTCAGGTTTTGTTCAATATGCATTTTCATTCATTGCTGATGATGAGACCATGACAGATTTAAGAATGAAAGAGAAAACACTAGGTTTACTAATTATGCTAGTCCCAGAAATGGTTTCAAAAGTAGACACTTTTAGAGAAGAGTTAGCAAAAACTCTAATTTACAAATTCAATAAAATTAAAAATATATCAGAAGTTGATACAAAATTCCTCAAAGACATAATTTCTTCTTACAACAAGATTCTACAAGATTTACTAAGTTTTCAACAGACAGAGATATTATCTACTCAGATATTGGAATTTGTTGAAGCTGCACCTGTACAAAAGACGAAAGATTTGACCAGTATAGCTATTGTTTATCCTGAAGAATTTGCTGAGAGTATTAAGAAATATTATGCATCTCTTTTAAGTTCGCTTCCATATACGGAAACCTTTTTTTCAGAAGCTAGAGCACAAATTACGACTCCTACATATGAATTCAATTTTCTCAAAGAGACACTGGTAACTAAAGAATTTCTGAAAACACAGAAAGCATTGATACTGTTGGTTGATGTTAAAAATAAGAAGTACAAAAACGCTTACGAAGTAGCTTCAATGCTGAAGGATTCTCTGAAAATTGCTCTAGTTGTTTCTCTACCAAAGAAAATTGAAACCGCTAGCACAGAATATGCTAAGTTCTTTACAGGATTGCAGAGATATATTGGTAGTATGCCATTTTTCTCAGCAAGTTTCAACTCAAGCTATGAATTTAAAACCAAAATGTTAGAAGCACTATTCTGGACATTAACTCCTGAATAGTAATTATATTTCAATCTTCTTAACACATTTTTTGTTTATTTGATTTTCAAGTACTTTTACACCTATTCCTGCATTTTCTGTTGGTACAGACAATGTTCCATCTGGATTAAGCGTGAAAATTGGGTCTATGATATAGTCTGTATAGTAACGTGCACTTTCGCTGATATCATTAGGTAAAGTGAAAGTACTCAAGCTAGCAACTGCAACATTCTTTGCTCTTCCAATACCTGTTTCTAACATTCCACCACACCAAAGAGGGATTTTGACTTCTTCTGCCAATTTGTGAATGAGTAAAGTCTCTGTTATTCCCCCAACTCTTGCTGGTTTAACGTTGATTATTCTAGTTGCATCAATTTCGATTGCAACTCTAGCATCATCAACACTTTTTATTGATTCATCTAAGCAGATTGGAGTAGAAATCTCTTTTTGAAGAGATGCATGATCAATAATATCAAAATACTGTAAAGGTTGTTCGATCATCATTAAATTATATCTGTCCAATTTTACGAAGATGTCTTTATCCTTTAGACGATAAGCGTTATTAGCATCTACCATCAAAAGAAGATCTGGAAATTGATCACGTATTTTCTTGATAATTTCAACATCCCATCCTGGTTCAATTTTTATTTTGACTCTTTGATAGTTTTTCTCAACAGCAGTTTGGATTTTTTGTAGAAGGATATCTACATTTTGTTGAATCCCAAGTGAAATTCCAGAAGGAATTTTTTCCTTAGTTCCACCTATTAAACATTGCAGAGTCTTATTTTCAATTCTCCCAAATAGATCCCAAATAGCATCTTCTACACACGCTTTAGCCATTTGATTACCCTTTATGCTCTTACATAATTCTTTGAACTCACTAGGATGGAAAATTTCATTTTTCTTAATCCAAGGAACAATATATTCAGAAATAATGTGTTTGCATGAAGTTATGGTTTCACCTGAATACCAAGGACCATCTTCAGAAACACATTCTCCCCATCCCCTGATTCCTTCAGATTCTAGACATATAAACAACATATCGCGATCTTTTGTTTCTCCGAAACTTGTTCTAAACGGTTGCTGTAAATTCATTCTGAGTAAGTATAAACTGGCGTTATCAATTTTCATAATAATAACCTAATACGAATCTTTCTCTAATATAGGCTTTAAAATCTTATCTCTTAGCATTTGAGAATATGATAACATCTAATAGTATCTTGTTTCTTCTGAATTACAAAATCTATTATTTTGTATCCTTTGTCGAAATAATTCTGAAAAACACTCCTAGTCTGAAATCTCCATTTTACTGCAAGATTTTTATTTGTTTTCTTCATTTTGATAAAATTACTAGGTACTTCAATGACTATGATAGATTCATCTCTGTCCATCTTCATGTTTTCGATTTTAAGAAACTCTCCTTTTTGATTAATATCTAATACATGATTTTCTGGATTATTAATTATAGAACTGAAATCTGTATATTTCCGATTAACATGATTTTCTACATGCTCTGATAATAGATCCCAGCTACAATAGAGTCTATCTGTTTCTATACCCTCATTTAAAGCATCCTTTAACTCCAACCAATAATTGTTTTTATAGGTGTTACAAGTAGCTCCTAGTTTATGGATATTCAAATTACAATTTTTGGTTTGTAAAGGGTCGAATACCCATTTGATAAGATTAAATCCTTTTCGAATAGCCCAATTTCTCTGTTCCAGTTTCAATTGAAAACCTATACCTTTATTCTGATATTCTTTTCTAACAGCATTGTGATGAGAATAGATAAAATTTTCCTCTTGTTTATTGTATCCTACCCAACCCCAAACATACCCAATCATAAAATCGTCTTTGTAAGCTCCAAGTACTATTCCTCCACTCTTGGAAGTTGCATAAGGTATTCTCTTTGGAACAAGTTCTCGATCAGGAACTTCCCAAGAATCTTGTTGGATATCTTCAATTTGAGAGTATGCCTCAAAATTGTCTAACTCACGATAGATTATCTGATCATTCATCTTCAATAACCTACTGCTTTTCAAATGATAGAGATTGAACTGTTGTATTTGTCAGAAACTCGAAAAGAATAACCGCAAATGCATTAGCTAAATTGCTAGGTGTATATCTATCCCCTTTGGTTAATCTTCTAATTCTAAAGAGCAACTGCTGGATTATTGTCTGTTTATTCTCTTCAATAAATTCAAACGGTTCAGAAACAAATTTGGCATATAATCTTATGTCAACAAGTGGTAGAGCCATCTGAGGATATTCTTCAAAAATACTAAACCAAGTATCTAATAAATATTGGAGATATCTCTCTTGATCTGCAATATCCTGAACACCAAATTCCTCAATTGCCATCCTTCTCAATACTCTCTCAATATTTCTTTCTAAGTTCATTCTCTTTGTTTCTGTTGTTTCTCTCCTCATTTTGAGGGTTTCATATAGTGTTTGCTCAATTGCTGCTAACAGTTGTTCAATTTTACCTTGATCCCCTTTGTGTTGATCCATACCTTGGAATTCTTTTCTGGCATCAGCTGTTTTTTCTTCAAATTCCTGATGACGTTTTTCTATTGTTTTCTTGAATGCTCCTTGAAGTATCTCATAATATTGAGAAATGATAAGATTGTTAACGAGATCATACAAGATATTCTCACTGTCACTCAAAGGATATTTTGATATAAAATCCGTGTAAATTTGACCAGTGGATCTTATCGAAGAGGTTAGTTGTTCATCGTACATTATTTTCTCTAATGCATAAGCGAAAATCGCAGCAACAAATCTTAAATCGATTGAAAATTCACCTACTTCAAAAAATAAGAAGGATTCTGTAATAGCTGGAATGAAATTTCTAATATTTAATATTGTTTTTACTATTCCTTCATCAATTTCTAGACTACTTAGTTCAATGAAATGATGAATGATATAATTTATCGAGCTATTAACTGTTTTGAGACTATTGATGAAAGAAGATAACAGACCTACAAACTCATCATCTGTACAATTTTGTTTTTTATTAGTAGCTTCTAGCAAAGCTGAAATGTCTTCAGCATAAAATTGAGCTTCATATTTCTTCAAAATATCTTCAGTTATAATAATTCCATATATAGCCAATGCCATATCTTTCTTCTGAGGAGATAGGAAACCAATTTCTGTTTTTAGCTCTCTTCTTAATTCACTAAGGAATGTTGGTTGAGTTTGAACAAAATGTTTGATTTTTGATTCTAATGATGAATAAATTTTTCTAAATTCATTCATAATCTCTATTACGTCTCTTGGTTCGTAGCGCAGTTCTTCTGTATTGATGATGTCATAATACATTTTGCTCATCTCCTGTAAAAAGTGCATATATATCTTTAAAACTAGTGATTTTTTCTAATTCTTTCCCTTTGAGGAATGGAGTTACCTTCCAGTTTCTGAGTTCAGATCCAGCAATGGTTTTTTCCCAATTGAAATCTTCTTTCAAACCATTTTTTATATCTCTCATGATAACAGGTAAGAATACGCTTGATAGAAAATTGCTGTCACTATAACGTGTATCAGTTATACATGCAAAGATGAGAATTTCCTTACTATCTTTTACTTCATGAATGAAGTGAATTCTTACAATATCATTTGTATCTTCATATTGAAAAATAGCTTCTGATGGTATTGCGATTTTATCTCCTAACTTATACTCATCAAGTTGATTTAGAATCATCATCAATTTTCGATTGAGAAATGCTTTATTAACTAAATTGAATAAGTTCTTTGGGGAGGATTCTTCAAGATTAGGTATTATACTTTCTATGTCTTCTGGAATAACAAACGAGACATTTTCAACCTTTAACATAGGGGGTGCAAGTAATATGTCTCCCCCACATTCACAAGTTACATTTGAACTTTCATCAGAGTTCATATAGACTTTCCCACAAGATCCATTACACTGTAGAATATCTGTCAGAACGTATGTTTTTATTAATATCGCGCTTGTTATCATAGGCGATAAGTTTGAGGATTCAACTCTGCTTCTCAAACTATATTCTTCACAAATTTGCCAATGTAAATACTTACCTAGTCTGGATAAATTAGAATTTAGTTCATCCATTTGTTTTTTTGAAGTTTCGGTTCCAAATTCATTGAGATTTTCTGTACGAGTATAAACACCAGATAATGCATTTGTTATTAGTTGCATTTCCTCATATGTTCTCGTAAGATTGATGTCATCAAAATCTGAATAAAAATAGTTTAAGAGATTACAACTTTCTATAGAATTTTTTGTAAATATTACTTGTTTTTGTCCTTCTTGTATGTTCAACGCATCTAATACTATGTGTTTGGACCCATTTAGTATAAAATCTCGTTCAGTAAATAATTCATTTAAACTTACATTTATGAGTGCTTTTTTCAGTTGATTTTTGCTCTCAATATCTACTTCACCAGTGATTCCTTTCAAACATTCGAATATGTGAAAGGTTTGCTCTAATTCTTTCTTTACTAATTTACAAATATACAAATTCTGAAGATTGGGAGATGATTTTTCGGTATCCATAGTATTTTCTCCTTTCAGATAACTTAAGCTTTAACCAATGTTCCATTTATTGAACAAATTGACTTCATTTTTATAATAAATCAAGGGTTTTTCAACTTTTACTTATTTTTTTTTCGAATATTAAAACTAAATTACAAAAATTAAGCAAGAAAAATAATCTAGTTTTTCTTTGCTAGAGCTATTTCAACTATTTTTCGGAAGACTGGATAAAGATTTTTATCTTCTTTTGCGGATACTTCAAAATATGTTGTATCAAGTTCAGAAGCAAGTTTTTCTCCTTCTTCAACTTCTACTTCTCTTTTTTCATCAAGGTCATTTTTGTTACCAATTATAACAATAGGTATCTCACCAACTGATTCTTTGAGAAGTTCCTTCCAATAATCTAATTTCTCAAAACTTTCTCTATTGGTTATATCATAAATGAGAGCTGCTACAGCAGAACCTTGAAAATATTTAGGTAGAAAAGGTAAAAATTTCTCTTGAGAACCTGAATCACCAATAATCAGTCTGATATCTTTCCCGTCAATCATTGTATCCCAGATGAGAAAATTAGCCCCTAAAGTAGGATGATGTGAAGTTGGAAAAGAACCCTGAGCATGTCTTAAGGCAATAGATGTTTTGCCAACTCCTGGCTCTCCACATAAAGATACTTTGAAGCTAATATCGGTCATATTTCATCATACAATCTACTTTAAGATTTTAAAGAGTTGTTATATTCCTAAGAATAGAAAGAAAGTAATATATATCACAATCAATCCTATCATTTGTATCCTCATGAATAGTAGAGAGCGATGTGGTGATTATGAGATTTACCAAGATGATCAAAACTGGTGGGTTGTAGAGAAATTTAGTGATGGTAAAATTATTGGTAAATTTCTGAAAAAAGAAGATGCTTTAGGAAACATAGCTAGTTTTCTACAAGATGATACAGAAAGAACTGAATCAGAATCAGTTTGTTGATGAAAGTGACAGAAGAAGGAATGTATCATATTTTTGGGAGAAATAAACAATTTTTCATAGTTGACTCTTACAATCAATTATTTTGGAATATCGGTACAGATTTACAACAAACTGAAATAGTTAAACATCTTATTAAATTTGGTTTTTTCACACAAAGAACTCCTATTGAAAAGAGAAATGACGTTTGTGTGGACAAGTCAATTCACAATCTCGTGATTAACCCTTCAACTGAATGTAATCTAGATTGTTGGTATTGTTATTCGAGAGAATTTAGATCTAAGAATGTAGATTATTTAGAATTTGAGGACATAAAATCTGTAATAAAAATCATTCTTGATTACAACAAGAAATTAAACTTAGAATCCCATCTTATGATAAGTTTGGGCTATTCTCAAGAAATAACAATGAACTTTGGTTTATTTTTGAAAATAAAGGACTATATTGATGAGATTAATCAAAGATTCGAAAACCAAATCAACCTATTTTTACCTTCAACAAATTTAGTTGAGATTAATAATGAATTTGTCAATTTTGTTAATCAATATGGTTATCTTACAGTATCTTTAGACATGGAGAATGAAAACCAAAAACTCGCAATTATTGATAACTTGAAACTTTTTAATCAAGAGGTAATAAAACACCTCATTATCCCAATAAAAGCTAATAGTGAGAATTTACTCGGAATTTATAGAAAATATGGCTCTCTCTTTGATTTTGTCTCTATGCGACCTGCTAGAGTCAAAAATGATTCAAAGTTTCCATGGGATGATGAAAGTGTCAAAATTATTATGACTGAGCTGTCAAAGCTTTTCCAGACTCTTTTAGAGAAAAACGATGAGGAGATTCTGGAATTTCTACTCAGACTAGGACCAACAGATTACATTGGAAGATTTTTGGAGAAGGTATTAACTCGTACTAAATCAGTTGAAAGATGTCCAGCAGGTAAAACAGCATTTGCACTTTCTCCCACGTTAGAAATTTATCCGTGTTCAGGAATGATGGGTAATTCTGAATTAATGATAGGAAAAATAGCTGTAAAAAATGATACTTTAGAAGTTAATTCAGAATTAATTACTTCAGTTTCTAATATAGATAATTGCCTGCAGTGTTCTATCCGTTATTATTGTGGAGGTCCATGCTTAGATTGGCTGCATAAATATCTAGGTGATCTACAACGAACAGTTAATCCTTTTGAATGTCAGTTGAATATTCATTTGTTTGAGGAAGTTGTAAATTTTCTTTATCAATTGTTAGAGAACAAACCCAAAGCATTCAATGAATATGTAGAAAAAAAAGGTTTGAAGAATGCTCTGACTTATCCTCTCAATTTTGATGATTTTTCCAGAGTTTTTGATTTTATGATAGACGAAAAAAATGACTAGAACAGGTTATGCAATCGCTGTTTCCAAATCCAAGAATAGGTTTGAAATTAGCTATGTCTGATAGAATAGAAGAAATTTGACATTCCACTCTCTTATCTATAAAGACACCAATGCCTTCAATTGAAGAGGATTTTGACATAGTAACTTGATCAATGTGCCAGTGTTTTCTCTTTGATTTACGTGTGTGCCTATGTAATCTTGATGATAATCCTCCTTCTCCAAAAGCACTTCCTACATAGAGATAATATCCCGGTTCAAGCTTAATTTGATTTCCACGTATAACTATGAGTAATTCTCTTGCAATTCTAATAAAAAGTACATAACTCCCTTTGAGACCAACTGTAAAATTGATTGTTGGTCCAGGCAGAATAATAATCACTCTTCTAATTCAGAGGCTTTTTCCCAGAAACTTAGCGCTTTCTCTTCCTCCCCTAAGTCTTCGTAGATGTCTCCTAGCATTTGATGAATCTTGTAATTATCTTCATGATACCTTAAAGAATCCTCAAGATATGCAATAGCTTTCTCATTATTCTTAGCAGCCCAAGAAAGAGAAGCTAAAGCTAAGGTTGCATCTAGAAACGTAGGATCTCTACTCAAACATTCTTCATAGTAACGAGAAGCTTCTTCTATGTTAGCTAAAGCAGCATAGATTTTTGCTAAATGAAAGAACCCCAAAACGTTATCTGGTTCTAATTCAATTACATTGGAAAATGCTTCAATTGCTCGAACAGAATCTTGTTTTATCTCTAATGATTTTCCTAGTTGAAACCATGCGGAAATATTTTCTGAATTGATCTTTGTTGTTTTTTGAAAATAATCAATTGCTCTATCATAATTATCCAGATCAAAATATGTTTCCCCTATTTGAAGAAGTATCATCTCATTTTCCGGATCAATTTGTTCAGCCTTCATGAGATTATTCCAGCTTTCAATTTCGTTTCCCATTTTTTTGAAAATAGAAGCTAATAAACTATATAGTTCAATGTCCTCCTCGAATTCTAAAAAATTGTAAAATGCTTGAACAGCTTGATGATACTCACCAATCTCATAATAGAGATTACCAATTTTCTTCCAAACAGTGAATTTTTTTTCATCAATTTCAACAACTTTTTTCCAAGCTAAAATTGCCTGGTTCCAGTCTTTTAGACTTGTATATACGTCTCCAGCGATATCTAATGTTGCAATATTGTCTTGTTCAATTTCCAGAGCTCTATTCAAGTAGTTAAGAGCTGATTGAGGATCTTCGATAAAAAGATACAACCTAACAAGGAAATCAAGGAATAATACTTCATTCTCAAAATAATTTAAATTATCTTCAAGAATCTTTATTGCATCATGATATTTATCCTGACTTATTAGCTCTTCAGCATCTGATAGAACAAGCATCAAATCGTTATTATTGACCATCAATATTCTTTCCCCAAATCTTACTTAAGAATATTATGCAAGGAATGAGTTGAGGAATAAAGAAAGTTTTAAGTTTAAGGTACTTCTACATAATAAATATGTTTCAGGTTATTGCTAGGAGAGATGACAAAGTTGGTTATGATATCATCCTAACTGATATACCTGAAGAGATGAAAGAAGATTCTATTGTTTTCATGCCTGAATTATCTTCAAAGAAGCGTGATCACATCACCTATGCATCAAAATATACCCACAAATCAGGTCATATTATTGTCAAACTTGTCAGAAGTGATGGATTTGATCCATTCGGACGTCCACAATCTCTCTCGCATAGTTTAATTATTCCCTCAGAAGAATACTGTTCGAATTCCTTACTGTTTTATACATCTCCACTAACTCATACAAATCTATTTGATGATGTGACCAAAGATCCAATTATCTTAAGTAAAAACGCATTTCATGAAACCGAAAACAAAATTCTAGAGAAAATGGATTCTCAGATATTGAGAGAGCTGATTGTAGCAGCAATGATTAACAAAAAAGTTGTCATTCTACCATCCTTAAACCAAACTGGAATATTCGAGCTTTCAAGTGTTATCGACAAGTCAATTCCCTATGAAGCCTCATATGATTTCTCTCTTATCACTTATTCAGATGTAAGCTGTAGAAAGCATTTGGTTCATAATGTCCTTTATTTCTTTTCAGAAGATACTAAAAAAGAAAAGGGAACTGAGTACAAAGGACTTGGTTCAAAAGTTAAAAATCTTGCAAGGAAAGAAAGAAGATATTTAGATGAATATATAGAAATGATCATAAAAAATGATTTTGAGAAAATTCTTGAAGAACACGCTAAATGGGTTATAGGGATGTATTATGATGATCACAAAGAATTGCAAAAACAATTCACAATTAGGTATCAACTAGATCTGCCTTTATCAAGAAGAAATAAGTTTCATGCTCAGTTAATCAACTACTTATCAAAGTTCAATGTATAATAGTTCATTAATAAATTATCTAAATGGTTTCATTCTTTTCTTCATTGAAATAAAATGCACATGCTTGATGGTATTTACTGATTCAACAAGTTTCGATTTATCTATTAGTATCTATTTTAACAATAGGTATGTGAATTTGGAAGAGCAAGAATCAATTGAATTTAAAACAAATTTCCATAATCGGAGTATTAGCAGTAGTTTTATTTGCTATTCAATAAAAAAAATCCTTGGTGTAAATTAAATATTATATTTTGATACTACACCTTGATATGCTTCCTGACATTTCTCTTCTGTTAAGTTGTCGATAGCAGAATTCATCCTATCAGAAATACGACGGATTAATATTTTCAATTTATTTTTCATCTCTTCTGTAGAAAGGCTAGAATAAATGAATTTGAATCCACCTCTATCGAGATTAATCTTGGTTTTCTTTACAAAACCAATCCCCATCAATCTTTGAATTGAACGAGTAATTGTAGCTCTATCTTTTGGTATAATTTCAGCTATTGTTTTGATGTCAGTTGGCTGAGAATGTTTTATACACATCATAACTTCAAGTTCATTTTCAGAAAGGGCATAAGTTGCTTTGATTATATCAAAACATGTGATATCTTCGTTATCAAATGATGAGAGCGAATAGGACATCTAAATCACCTTAGAAATTAAATACAAGATCTGCATCAAGTGCTTCAGTGACAGCATACATACCACCAACGATATCATCAACTTCTTCAATGAAATCCGCTCTAGTAAGTCCATATCTTTCAAGAGTTGGACTACAGATATAGATCTTAACTCCAAATTCTTTAGCTTCTCGAACCATCTCAACATAGGTTTGTTTCCCTTCTCCTGAAGAAATCTTTTCAGCAGTTCCTTTCTTAAGTAACAAACCACCAGACATTGTATAAATTATTTGTACTTCGGCATCCAGGGTTGTTGACAGTGTTGCAAGGTGTAGAGGCGAGTCATATCTGTCAGGATAATCTTCTCCAAACGTTACCATAATCAGGATTTTCTGTGACATTAGAACCACCTAGATATAAAGAGTGACATCAGCTTCTGATGCAAATTCGAGAAAAGTAGCTGCTCCTCCAACTACACATTCATCAATTAAATCTTTTCGTTTGATTTTCATTACATCCATTGTCATTTGACATGCAATCATTTCTACTCCAGCTTCTATTGATAAATCCATTAATTCTTGTAGTTTAGCGACATTAGCTCCTTTCATCCAGCTTTTCATCATCATTGTAGCCATTCCAGTCATACCTGGTAACATACCTACTATTTGTGGTATTGGCATTGGCATTGCTGTTTCTCCTGCTGGAGTTATTTTTAGTTTGTTCAGTTTCTTCTTCTTCAACATATTTAATCCAAAGAATGTGAAGAATATTTTTACATCATAATCCATAGCTGCTGCTGTACTTGCTAGAATTAATGGAGGATAAGCTCCTGGAATATCAGCTTTTGAAGCTATGATTGCTAATCTTTTCTTTTTCTCTGACATTTTATTGCCTCTTATTTTGTTCTTTTTATTACGTATCTGTACACTCCACTGTCTTCTGAATGGTTCACAAGTTCATGTCCTGTACTTCTTGACCAAGCTTCAATATCTGTTACTGAACCTGGATCTGTAGCTAGAACTTCTAGATATTCGCCAATTTCAATGGTTTCTATTGCTTTTTTAGTCTTAAGAATTGGAAGCGGACAGCTTAGATTTTTTGCGTCTAGTGTTTTACTTATTTTTATATCTGACATTTTTTTCACCTTAAAGATAGCCTTTAATTAAAAGCCTAAAATACATAATTTTGAATACTTTTTTGAAAATTCCAAAAAGCAATGTGCTATGCAAGCCAAATGCTCTCGGAGGATGCGAGTAGTTAAAAACTAATAGCATAGATTTATTGAAAGATGTTACAAGAAAACAAATTGTTAATCCTTTGTATTTTGATTTGGGTTCTTTTCCCTTAATCTCAGATACAAGGTTGTTAACCAAGATGTTTGAAGAGAAATGAGCTACAGCTCCAGATTTTGATACTGGTAGATCTGTTCCATCACCTAAAGCATATATATAATCATATTCTTTGTGTTTCAAAGTATGTCGATCTGTTTTTATCCATCCTTCTTTATCACCAAGTCCTGATTCAATAATAACATCGTGCCCCACATGTGGGGGAATAATTATTAAACCGGTGTATTCGATTTCTTCACCTTCTAAGGAATATACAGTGTTTTTTTCTTTATCCACATAATCATAATTAAAGAATGAAGTAAATTGAATGCCTCTTTTTTCGAACATTTTCTCTACTTTTTTAGCAGGTTCAGCCATGGTAAAAGCTCTAGATAGAGGATAAAGGAATTTTATAGTTGTTTTGTCTCTAAGTCCTTTTTTTCTAAGATATTTGTCTAAAAGAAAAGTGAATTCTATCGGCGCAGGAGGGCATTTGTATGGAACTGTTGTAGGAGTAATAACGATTGTTCCTCCTTTGAAGTTTTGTAAGGCTACTTTTAATTTTTTCACTCCATCAGGAGTATAAAAATGACAAACATTATCTCCACAAATTGCTTTTATTCTTTCTTCAGCCATTCTCGCACCAGTAGCTAAGACTAGATAGTCATAACTGAGTTCTTCACCATTTTTTAAAATCAAATTCTTCTTATTGGGTTCAATTTTCGTAGCTTCAGTTCTTATCCAATGAACTCTTCTATTAAGAATCTTATCTAAAGGTTTAACCAATTTTGAAAAGGGCTTGTTTCTAAAAGACCAAAAGACAAAATCTGGTTCGTAAACATTTTCTTCTTTAGGTTCAATAAGAATGACTTTTGAGTCAAGTCTCTTAGTTTTTCTTGCTAAATGATTAGCTGTAGCAATCCCAGAAAAACCTCCTCCAAGGACTACAATGTTTTTCATTTATTTACCTCAGTGGAGTTTTTTGATAATATAACGATCATAACCGTCTTCATTTATTATCTCAACAAGTTCATGTTGAGCTTTGTTCAACCAAGCAGGTACATCATTTCTTGTACCTTCATCAGAGCTTAGAAGAGCTAAAAATTCTCCAACTTCAGCTTGTCTAATAGCTTTTATTAGCTCCATCATAGGTCCAGGGCAGAAACTACCGCGTGCGTCAATTTCTTTTGCTATATTGTAATCAGTCATAACATTCACAATTGCTTTCGATTATGGCACATATTTGCACAACCGTTTTTAAGCATTTCCCTCTTGCTAAAAAAAAGATCATAAAACTAATACTTGGAAAAGAGATATTTATTAAGGGAATGAACTCACATATGATTAATGAGCAAGTCTGTAAAAATCACTACTCTTTTTCTTTTGGTATTAGTTGTTAGTTTCCAGATACTTACTGTAACTGTAAATTCTTCTGCAACCCTTAATCAAGTGAAGAAAAATGGCGATGATTACCAGTGGTTTTGGCACGAACTCGTAGGCGCCCCTGGGCCTATTTCTGGAGAGGATTCAGTATATTGGGGCGAAGATTTGGGTCCTTATCACAATTATACAGAAATGACATCTAAATTAACTCATCTAAGTACTCTTTATCCTGAAATAATTGATGTTTTCTCAATCGGAAAAACCTTCCATGGAAGAGACATTTGGTGTGTTCGTATAACCAATGAATCAATCACAACAGCTAAGACTGAGTCATACATTGTTGGTGAGCATCATGCTAGGGAAATGATTTCGGTTGAGAGCTGCTTATATTTTATTGATTATTTGGTATTTTACTCTTCATTTGGTATGTTTGATGATTTATTGGCTGATTCAGAAATTTATGTTATTCCCATGTTGAACCCTGATGGTTTATCGGTGATGCATTTCTATCCTGAACAAAGGAAAAATCTGAATCCGATTGACGATGATGCAGATGGTTTAAACGACACAGATCTTGATGGATTCTTAGATGATGAATTGGAGCGAACCTATTTCTGGAATGATCTTACAAACACTTCAGAGATTATAGAAAATGATAACGATGGTGATCTTCAGACAGCTGAGGATTTGCCCGGTGGAGTAGATCTTAATAGAAACTATGGAGCTTATTGGAATGGCACAGGATCTTCCATAATTAAGAGGGATGCGACTTATAGAGGGGAATCACCTTTTAGTGAACTGGAAACACAAGCTTTACGAAAATTCATGAGAGAACACTCATTTAATTTCGCAGTTAGTATTCATAGCGGAATCAAAGCAATCATTCCTCCATGGAGTCATAACGGTACTTTACCTCTGAAAGATGAAACCGAATTCAATGCACTTTTAGGAGAATTAAAAACAACTCTTGGTTATCCTTTATGGAATGAATCTGGTCTGTATACAGCCAATGGTGCTTGGGAGGATTATTGTTATGCAAGTCATGACATTATAGGCTTTACTTTCGAAGTTTTCGAAGCACCTTGGACTGGTTCATGGTTTGACTATTACAATCCAGAAGGTTCATACATTCTTACAAACAGTGAACAAGTCTATAATGGGTTGATCTATATGGTTAATGAACCTAGATTAACATACTCTAATAATTTGCCATCAGTAGAAGTAATGAATCCATCAGCTGTTAATCAGGTATTTGACAATTACACGATTAGGTGGACTATGTCTGATGCTGATGAAGAATCTCTCAATTGCACAGTTTTTGTTTCAATTGATGGTTTACATTGGACTGTTCTCAAAACTAACATGATTGATGAAACTTCATATTTTTGGGATATAAGGGAAGTTGACTCAGGTTCGTATTACATCAAGATAGGAGTGTATGATGGTAAGGATTGGATTGCTGATACTAATGAAATTAAACTAAATGTCAATAAAGAGGTTGAAGGGTCTCGATTTGCCTTTTGGCTGCTAGCTGGTATTTTCGGGAGTTTAGCTGCAGTATATCTCTTCTTTAACATTCGAAAATCCAAGGGTATAAGCAAAATTTGGGGACCTGATCCCTACGATGATAACCCGAACCAAAATGATACTTCATGAGAAGATATAGAATCAACAACTGTGACAAATTTTTTAAAACCCAGCTGAATATATAGTATATTAGAAGAAAGACTTGGGGGTAACTGTCTAATGGATCCAGCAATTTACGTTACGCTAAAATATATTGTTGCTATTGCTCTATTTGTTGGAGGAATAATCGCAATTTACTGGGGAAGAAAAAGACAGAATCCTTTCTATATTCTATGGTCAATATTTCTAATAGTTTTTGGAGTATTTCAAATTCTTGAAGGTGTCACAAACCATTTCAATGTTTTAGAGAAGTTTTATGCAGAATTTACGGATCTTGATGCTGCTTATGCTGCTATTGAAACAACAGATTTTCTGTTGTTCAGAGCTCTACAAGTAGTTCAAGCATTATCTTTCATATTTCTATTTGCTGCAAGTTTAGAACAATCATTAATTGTTCCTCCCAGAGCTAGTCGTATTATTGCAGCAAGTCTAACATTTCTTGTATTATATTTTATAGTAATTCCTCTAGATAGAACCGTTTTTGATTTTGGATCATTAACTATCTCGATTTTTGGTGTCCTATTTACAGAATTTTATGGCTTTATATTCGGTTTCATTATTTTATGCAGTTCCCTTCTTCTTATCCCTGTAATTACGAGATATGCTAAAACTTTTTCAGCTTCAAAAGATTACAGAATTTTCTGGAAAATGGTAATCACAATTATTTTATCATTAATGTTAATTGGTTTAGCATTTATTACAACTGTAAAACACAAAGTATCTATTAATGGAATAGATGAAGGGAACTTTGATTTAATTGAGATTATCTATTCTTTTGTTGTAGTATCAGTTGTCGCAATATATCAGAGTCAATCAGTTACTCATGGAATTCAAGCAATATTGGTGGTTGATAAAGAAGGTAATCCTCTTCTTGGTTATTCACCTTCAAGAAAACGAATAATTTCATTCGACGAAAAAATAATTGCTGCCTCTGGTTACCTAGCTGGTCTCTTTCATTTCATTCATGACTACGTAGCTACTGCTTCTGATGACGAATTCAAAGAGATTAAAACCACATCATCCACTTTATCTTTTTACTCAGGAGCAAGAATCTTCATCATCGTTCAAACCAAAGTTTCTGGCAAATTACTAGACAAAAATACCAACCTTGCATTAAGTGAGATTGATAAATACCTTATTGATTTTGAAGCCAATCAAATGCCAACAGAGAAACAAATCAATTTGATAATTCAGATTCTTGATAAAAACTTCTACTTAATATCATGAATTCACTAAACTTATATTTTATGACGGTTGTATCTACTTAATGCTCGATGTTGTATTCGTTGTAGGTACTCGACCAGAAATAATCAAAATTGCTCCTCTGCTTCTTGAAGCAGACAAGAGAAATATTAGCTATACGTTAATCCATACAGGACAACATTATGATGAAAACATGTCAGATCAATTCTTTTCTTCTCTTGGAATTAGACAACCGGATAAAAATCTTGCAATACATGAAAAAAATGTTCATGAGAAATTAGGGGAAATGATTAAAGGATTGGGTGAGTACTTAGATGAGATAAAGCCATCTATTGTACTAGCTTTAGGTGATACAGTGAGTGTTTTAGCAAGCTGTTTAGCGAGTGTTCAAAATAAAATTCCTTTTGGACATTTAGAAGCAGGTCTTAGATCTTATGACTTAACCATGCCTGAAGAGAGAAATAGACGAATTGTTGATAGTATCTCATCAATCTATTTTGCTCCATCCGAACTAGCGGTGACCAATCTCTACTATGAAGGGATAAATCCAGAAAGAATTTTCTTCACAGGAAATACTGTCGTTGATGCAATACGAATTTTTAGAAGAGAAATAACCGATGAAAAAACCATTCAAGCTAGTGAAATTCTTAGCAATTTACATAATAATTATATTATATGCACAATTCATAGAGTCTCAAATGTAGAAAATATAGAAAATCTAGAATCAATTACTTCATTTCTAGCAAATTTCAAATCAATTCCGATAGTTTTTCTGATTCATCCACGAACAAAAAAGAAGATAGAAGAGATGGGTCAATACGAATTGCTTATCAATAATTCTAATCTTTTCATTTTTGAATCGATAAACTATTTTTCAATGTTAAAACTTCTATCTAACGAGAAATGTCTGATGGTGATAACAGATTCAGGAGGTTTACAAGAGGAAGCAGCTATTCTTCGAAAACCTTGTATTACTCTAAGACCCAACACAGAAAGACCAGAAACTGTTTCTTATGAAATCAATACTCTTGTTCCGATAAAAGAAATTGACATAAATGAAGAAATTCAAAGAATTCTGTCCGAAGACTTTCAACACCGTTTTGAGCAATTTGGTCAACCCTATGGTGATGGTCATGCAAGCAACAAAATTCTAGATATAATTGAAACTTATCAGAATAGTTTAGTATTTGAATCACCTATTAACTATAAACATGGATCAAAAACATTCCATCTATTAGAACTAGGCGTATCACTTAAAAAAGAAGCAATTGAAGATCAGTTCGAATGTCAAATTACAATTGTATATGATGATGCAGGTAATCCCAAAATAATCAAAGATAAATTGAAAAAAGGAGATAGAGTAAGAATTCTTAAAGATTAACTCTACCAATCAATAACATCTAATGCTTTCAAAAGTACTCTAACAGCTGCAAAGGTCGCAAGTGACCAAAAACCAACCAAAATCACTTCTGAATTAATTCTATGTAAAAATCTTGGAACGATATTGGCAGTAATTATTGCACCTGCTACCATTAAAATTACAATGTCCCACTGAATTGAAGTTGCTCCTGCACCAAATATGTCTAATGATCTAGTTAGTACTGCAAAGGGTGTTGCAAATAGAATTGTGAAAGTTGAAGTTGCAGATGCAATTGGAGCTGGCATACCTAAAGCCATTGTTAGAATTGGTACATATATTACTCCACCACCAAGACCAAGTGTTGCACCTACAAAACCACCAATAGTTGCGATGAGGATACCTGGGAAGAGTTTGGATTTGTATTTGAATTTAACACCTCTCTTATCTTCGAAGTCACGATAAAAAACAGTTTGTTGCCACCATGGTCTGTTTTTCTGTTCTTCATCACATTCAAGATCTAGACAGTCATCCTCTTCTTTGATTGAGCCCCTTCGTTTATTTATCCAATCACGTGTAATCATGCTCATTTTATAAAGAGCTATGACAATCATTGTAGCTCCAAAAATGATTTGAAAAATATCTTTATCAACATCCTGAGTTACTAGCCATTTAGAAAATATCCCTCCTGATGCTGCACCAG
>CAZPXJ010000022.1:0-28558 GCA_964590855.1 uncultured archaeon | reverse complement strand
TTCTCAAGAGCTTCGATGTTCTTTTCCTTAGCTTGATCTAGGTCAGAAATACCACCGTGGAGCTTCAAAGCTCGAGCGGTGATGACGAGGACGACAGCGTTGGGGAGAGTATCGTACTGGCGAGCGACAATGTCAACAAACTTCTCGAAACCGAGGTCAGCAGCGAAGCCACCTTCAGTAATAGTGTAGTCGGCAAGCTTCAAAGCAAGCTTGGTACCGATGACGGAAGAGTTACCGTGTGCAATATTAGCGAAACTAGCTATATTGCTTAAAGTGTAGGTATTAGTGGAGCTAGTTACCACAACTATCTATTCGGTAAGTGAAACGAATGTGATAAAAGGGATGTGCTAGCTCCAACAATCTAACCATATCACTACTATTTAAGCTTTATATAAAAACCAAACAAAGATTTAGTAGAAGATTAGTTTCACTTCTTCACTTGTCATAAAGTGTTATTATTCTTTAAATACTGTATTATCTTTATTTATAGTACTACAAAAGTAGTAAAACATTCGGTAAGTGAAAAGAATGAAAATAAAGAAAAAACAAACAACAATATTTAGTATAATATTTCTAGTATCTTTCTTAATGATGCTAGTCGGAAGTATAGACACTACGTTTGCTTTCTTCAATTGGGTTGAATATGAAGGATATGTTCATGATGACTGGGGAACTCGTAGTGGTGTAAAAGTGTACTTGAAAGACGGATCTACAGTCCTAGACACGGATTTAACAGATGGATATGGATACTTCTACATTAAAGAGTACGTAGAATCATCAAAGCATTATACGTTGAAAGCTAAAGTTTTAGGGAACAACAATTTTACTATGGATGAATGTACTGTACTAGGTAGATCGACGGGAGAACCATGGCCACATAATTTAACTGTTCAATTTGTAACCACACATGCTTTAATTGTAGGAATTGAAACCTATGAAAATTACCTTCCAGAGACATACGCAGATAATGATGCTGATGCATGGTATCAACAATTTACAGATGAATCAGGCTTGGATTTTGATAATGTTACACTTTTAAAGAATTCAGCAGCAACAAAAAGTACAATAAATAGTAGTTTGAGCGCTGTGGTTTCAGAAGCTGATGGAGGAGATATCATAGCATTTATTTTCTCTGGAAAAGGATATAGTAATGATACTAACTGGGCATTAGCTGCCTATGATGCCTATGGTGAAGGTGAAGAAGGCTATTTAGCCGATACAGAATTAGCAGCTATTATGGAAGACTCACTAGCTGAAAGAGTATTTTTCTTTTTCGACTGTTGTAATGCATCAGGGATGAGGTATGAACTAGCAGACCTTGATAATTCTGATACTTTTTTCATAGCAGCATCAACAACGGATAATCAAGAATCAGAATATGACAATACCGAAGATTTAGAGCTTAGATGCTGGACACAATGTTTTCTCAACTATGCTTGGAATGCAGCAGCTCCCCAAGGTTATGGTGGCTCAATCAGTGAGGATTTCTTTAACATTTGTGGAACAGCGATATTTGGATATACTCAATATGATCTTGGCGGTATAGATTACTATGATTATAGTACGCAAACACCTCAAAGATATGATTACTATAATGGAGATTTTTGTCTATCAAAATCAGGTATTACTCGACCATAATAATTAAAACGATGAAATGAGAGAAGTTAATCATGAACAAGAAATATAGTTTGATAACTATACTCATACTTCTTTGTTCAACAAGTTTTAGCACAATCAATGTAAGTGCTTTTGAAAGGGTAACTTCTCTTTCTTATTTTTCTTACATTAATTCCTCTCCAATCATAATTAGAGAAGATTCAAATTTCACAGATTATGGTTTTTTAGGCGATGGATCTGAAAGCAATCCTTTCATAATAGAAAATCTCAACATAACCACTGAGGAAGAAAAAGGAATTTACATCTATAATACTACAAGATATTTTATTATCAAAAATTGTTTCGTAAATGCATCGAAAGATGGGATAGTTATAGATACTGTTAAAGAAGGTTCAGCTGTAATTACGGATAACATATGTACAAAAAATTCTCTAGGAGGGATTAGTATTTATCATGCACCAAAATCACAATTAAGTAATAATACTTGCATATTTAATAGCTTTTGGGGGATCTTAGTGAGAAACTCTTCAGGAAGTCAAGTAAACCATAACATATGCCAGTATAGTGAGGGATCAGGACTCGCTGGAGCAGGAATTTATGTCCGAGATAGCGAATCAACTGTTATTGATAATAACACCTGTGAATATAACAGTATGGTGGGGATAGTTGTAGAAAATTCTCCCTCCACATATGTAGTTGATAACAATTGTACGAACAACTATGATCTAGGAGGAATTGTAATTTATACAAGCAATGATACAGAAGTAACAAACAATCTGTGCAAAGACAACATTATGTCAAACATTGAGATTTTTGAATCAAATGATACCTTTATTCTTAACAATGAATGTTCAGGTAGAGGCTATGGAGTAGTTGTATCGAACAGTGTGAATGTGACAATTGATAGCAATAGATGTACAGAAAATGATTTTCTTGGAATGTACTTAATTAGGTCTGAAGGAGCAACAGTTTCTAATAACATATTATATAACACAGGTTTTAGATTTTATGAGCCAAGTAAGGAAGAATTTCATTCACACATAGTTTACAATAATTTAGTAAATGATAAAAAATTTGGTTACTTCGTAGGAATAGATGGACTTACTATCAAGCAAAAAGACTATGGTCAGCTATACTTAGTAGATTGCTCCAATTCCCAAATAACAAATCAAAATCTTAATCGTACATCCACTGGTTTAACAATGTTTTACTGTTCTGATAGTAGAATTCAAAGAACAGTCAGTTCTAACAATCTATATTTTGGAGTTAATTTAGTGAAAAGCTCAAACATTGAAATCATGAATAGTACTTTCAATTCAAATCATATAGGAATACTCATTGAAGATGCAGATAGAAATGAACTTACTTACAATACGATAAGTAATAACACTTTGTGGGGGATAGTATTAGACTTGTACTCATCTAATAATACAGTTCATCACAATTCATTCATTGATAACAATCATTTTTATGAAACTTCACAAGCTTATGATGATGGTCAGAAGAATACCTGGAGTGATATTTGTTCAAACGAGGGAAACTATTATGACGACTATTCTGGAACAGGAAATTATAGTATAGATGGCGGGGCACAAAGTTATGACCTTTACCCTCTTGCAGAACCACCTGTTTATGTTCCACCAAACTATTATGGTTATTTTGCATTTCTATCTTTAGTATTAATAATACCACTAATGATACTTGGGTATAAAAAATTTAGAAAAAGAAAAGAGTAAATGTAGGGTTATTTAGTTTAACCCTATAATGTCTCCATCCTCAGTGTAATCCATTTTATTAGCAGCTGGTACTGGAGGTAGTCCAGGCATGAGGAACATGCGACCACAAACAGGAACGATGAAACGAGCACCAGTATATAATCGAACTTCATCTACGTTAAGTGTCCATCCTTTTGGAGCACCCATTAGACCAATTTTGTCGGATATACTTAGCTGAGTTTTAGCCATACATAGTGGGAAGTCAGCAAAACCACCTTTCTCAATTGCTGCAATTTCTTGCAAAGCTTGAGGAGAGTATTCTACATCTTCTGCACCATAGACTTTCTTAGCAATCTTTTCGATTTTGGTTTTTATTGGATCAGTAAATTCGTATGCGAAAGTAACGTCTCTTGAACCTTTCTATTGCTCCTAAAACAGCTTCTGCTAGTTCAACTCCACCTTCTCCACCTTTCATGAAGACTTGAGATTCGGCTGCTGTTACACCCAAGGATTCACATTTCTGTTTAATCCAAGCCATTTCTTCATCATTGTCGAAGGGGAATCTGTTGATAGCAACAACTGGAGGGATGTTGAAAACATTGAGCATATTATCAAGATGCTTTTCGACATTCTCGAAACCTTTCTCAAGAGCTTCTATGTTCTTTTCTTTAGCTTTATCTAAATCGCTTATGCCACCATGAAGCTTGAGAGCTCGTGCAGTGATAACAAGAACAACAGCTGAGGGAAGAGTATCATATTGACGTGCAACAATATCTACGAATTTTTCGAAACCTAGATCTGCAGCAAAACCACCTTCAGTTATAGTATAGTCGGCTAATTTGAGGGCTAATTTGGTACCAATGACTGAAGAGTTACCGTGTGCAATATTTGCAAAATTTGAGAATATATTACAATTAGAAACTGAAAAATTAGTGGAGCTAGTTTTCACAACTATCTATTCGGTAAGTGAAACGAATGTGATAAAAGGTTTTCTAGCTCCGATATTCTACTTTTATGACCATTATTTAAGCTTTATACATAAACCAAAAAAGAATCTTGAAAGAGAATAAAGATAATCTCTTCATTTGGCATTAAGTGTTTTTGTGCCTTAAATATTAAAAACTCTATATAATACTACTACAAATGTAGTAAAACATTCGGTAAGTGAAAAAAATGAAAATAATGAAAATAAAGAAGATAAAGAAAATAAAGAAGAACACGAAATGTTATGGTTTATTTGTCTTAGTATCAATTATATTGATGTTAGTGGTAAATATCAACAGTACGTATGCCATCTGGAATTGGGTAGAATGGGAAGGAATAATTACAGATGAATACAGCAACACAATAACTGGAGCTTTAGTCGAATTGAAAAGTGGTAGTACCGTACTTAAAAGTGATACTACAGACAGTAATGGTTATTATTACATCAAAAAATATGTAAGTACTACAGATTATCTAACACTTAAAGTTTCAAAAGATAATCATACTATAGAATCACAACATGTTCTTGCTAGAAGTTTAGGAGAACCGTGGGAGTATGACCTTACCCTTTACTATGTAGAGAAAATAGCAGTAGTTGTTGGGATAGAAGACTATAGCAACACATCTGATTTATTTTTCTGTGAAAATGATGCAGAAGATTGGTACGATGAACTGACTAGTTCTTCAAGTTTTGATTTCCATCATGTAGAAATGTATCAAGATTCAACAGAGGATTACGATGGAAGAGCTAGTGAGTCAGCAGTCAAAGATGCTTTGACTGATATGGTCAGTAGTGCTAATGAAGGAGATATTCTAGCCTTTATTTTTGCAGGTCATGGAAAAGAATTTAATGCAACTAGCCATGCTTTAGAGATGTGGGATGCTTATGGTGGTAGTCAGGGTGAGGATGGATTCCTTTATGACACTGAATTGACCGCAATCTTTGATGATTCATTAGCTGAAAGAGTATTTCTCTTCTTTGATTGCTGTTTTGGATCTCAGTTCTATTATGATATAAACTCGATGTCAAACAAGGATCAGTTCTTTCTTTCTGGTGCTGATCAGCAAGATGATGTATATGTTGATGAAGATAATGAAAATGGATGCTGGACCCAATGTTTCTTGAATGAAGCATGGATAGACGAGTACAACAGAAGCACAACAACTGAGTTTGATTACATTGTTGATGAAGGTGTAGATTGTTATGATGACCATGAAGGAGATCTTGATAAACTGTACGATATTAACCAACACCCAACAGGAATTAATTTCAAAGGAACAGTGTTCTGTCTATCAAAGTATGGCATAACGTCCCCAAATGCATAATCTAGGAGTATATTATGGGCAATGAATCTTGAAATAATCATTTCTACTTTTTTTTCTTCCCTCTTCAATAATTCAGTTATTGAAAAGGACAAAATTCAAGAAGTGCAAAACTATACAATCTATAAAGCAAACTCATTCTAAATTCTTCGAAAATAAACAAAGTGATGATAAAATGAAAAGGAATACTATCTCAATCCTCATATTATTATTACTATTAAAAGCAGTTGATAGCCATGTTACTAGTATGCCAGAAGATTACTCAAGAAGCGAATACTTGTTTGTGAAATCATACCTGACTTCTTCTCCAATAACCATAGAATCTGATTCGGATATATCGCTGTATTCATTTCCAGGTAATGGTACAGAAGACAATCCATATCGGATTGAGAATCTCAATATAACAGCAAATAATGAAACATGTATTTCAATATCTAATACAACGAAGTATTTCTTAATTCAAAATTGTTACTTGAATGGTAATCAATATTGTATTTATATTTTCAGAGCATCAAGTAGTAAAATTGTGATTAAAAACAACATTTGTACTGGTGCTTCGTATTCAGGGTTAGAGATAAGAGAAACAGATTCAATAAGAATAATAAATAACACCTGTGATTTAAATGAATTTTGGGGATTACATTCTACTTTTTCCCATAACATCGAAGTTACTAACAATACACTCATCAGAAATAAAGAAGGGGGATTGTTTCTAAATTTCTGTAATTCAAGTAAAATTTATGCGAACAGATTATACAGTAACCCAAAAGGAGGTATATTAATTGATGATAGTTTTAATTCAGATATAATGGATAATTACCTCATTAATAACTCATTTCAAGGAGGAATTAGACTTTCTAAATCACCTTTATCAAATATCAAAAATAATACTTGTATTAACAATACCCAATTTAATATAGTTCTTGCTTACTCAAATAACTCAAACGTAATAGATAACATATGTCAGGGAGAAGGAAGTGGCATTGATTTACTATATAGTGGCGTGGTTTCAGTTTCATCTAATAAGATTTCAACAGCTGTTTATGGGATATATGTTAGAGATTCTGAATATTCTATATTCGTGCAAAACGAACTGTATGAATGCGGCTATTTCATTCATGAGAAAAATCCCAAAGACTATCACACTTATACTTTTACTGATAATTTAATAAATGGTAAGAGATTCGGTTTCTTCACTAATGTACAAAATCTACATATTCACATGCCGATATATGGTCAAATTTTGATATCAAATTGTACGAATCTCTTAATAGAGAATCAGAAGATAATGAATACAGGAGTAGCGATATTGGTAAAATTCAGCAGGACTTTGACATTATTAAGTAATGAATGTAGTTCGAATAAGTTCAGCGGAATATTACTAATACAAACAAACGACTCAGTTATAAAGAACAATACTCTCTCTTACAATACTATTGGTCTAGAACTTGAAGATTCCAATAACAATCTGATAACTTTCAACTGTTTTGCCAGTAATTTTAGGTGGGGTGCTGTATTGAGTGAGGATTCGAGTAACAATGAAGTTTATCTCAACTCATTTTATTCTAATAATATCAATTATGGAACATCTCAAGCAAAGGATGACGGAACAAGCAATCTTTGGTATAACGAGGAAACAAAAGAAGGCAATTATTGGGACGTTTTATTTGGGAAAGGTAATTATAGTATAGATGGCGGGGCACAAAGTTATGACCTTTACCCTCTAGCAGAACCACCTACATATGTAGCTCCAAACTATTATGGTTATTTTGCATTTCTATCTTTAGTATTAATAATACCACTAATGATACTTGGGTATAAAAAATTTAGAAAAAGAAAAGAGTAAATGTAGGGTTATTTAGTTTAACCCTATAATGTCCCCATCTTCGGTGAAGTCCATTTTCTCAGCTGCAGGAACGGGAGGGAGTCCTGGGATCAAGAACATACTACCACAGACGGGAACAATAAATTTAGCTCCAGTATACAATCTAACTTCATCAACGTTAAGAGTCCAGTCAGTAGGAGCACCCATTAAACCCACTTTATCAGTGAGACTGAGTTGGGTTTTAGCCATACACAAAGGGAAATCAGAATAACCCAGCTTCTCTATGTAAGCTATATCTTGAAGAGCTTGTGGTGAGTATTCTACATCCTTGGCACCATAAACCTTCTTAGCGATCTTTTCAATTTTGGTTTTGATGGAATCTGTAAATTCATAAGCAAATGTGACTTTACCTTTACCTTTCTCTATTGCTTCGATAACAGCTTCAGCAAGTGCAATACCACCTTCACCACCTTTCATAAATACCTCACTTTCAGCAGCAGTGACACCCATGGATTGACATTTCTCTTTAATCCATGCAATCTCTTCGTCGTGATCAAATGGAAAGCGGTTAATAGCTACTACTGGAGGGATGTTGAAGACATTTAGCATGTTGTCTAGGTGTTTTTCGACATTCTCAAAACCTTTAGCAAGTTCGTCCATGTGAACGTTTTTAGCTTCATCAAGATCTTTGATTCCACCATGCAGCTTGAGAGCACGAGCAGTAACAACCAGTACGACAGCATTGGGGAGAGTATCATATTGTCTAGCAACAATATCAACGAATTTCTCGAAACCTAAATCAGCTGCGAAACCACCTTCAGTGATTGTGTAATCAGCTAGTTTGAGGGCTATTTTGGTACCGATAATTGAAGAGTTACCGTGAGCGATATTAGCGAAGGGTCCACAATGAATGAATCCAGGTACTCCTTCGAAGTTTTGTACTAGGTTTGGTTTTATAGCATCTTTTAATATCAGTGCCATTGCTCCTACAGCATTCATATCTCTCGCATATACCGCTTTATCATCATAGGTATATCCTACTAGAATGTTTCCTAATCTCTCTTTTAGTTCTCCTAAATTTGCTGATAATGCTAATATAGCCATTATCTCTGAAGCGGCTGTTATTACGAACCCTGTGTTTCTTACGTCTCCCCCTAGCCTTCTTCCTCCTAAACCAATGATAATGTTTCTTAGTGCTCTATCATTCATATCCATTGTTCTTGGCCAAGTTACTTTGGTTGGATCAATATTCAGCTTATTACCTTTGGTTAGGTGATTGTCTACCATTGCTGCTAGAAGATTGTGTGCAGAAGTTATTGCGTGTAAATCTCCTGTAAAATGCAAATCTATATCCCACATTGGAAACACTTGGGATAGTCCTCCACCTGTTGCTCCACCTTTTATTCCAAAAGTTGGACCCATACTTGGTTCTCGTAATGCAAACATTACTTTCTTTCCTAATTTCTGTAAAGCTTGTGAAAGACCAATTGTTGTAACTGTCTTCCCTTCCCCTGCTCTTGATGCAGTCATAGCAGTAACAGCTATTAGTTTTCCATTAGGTTTGTCTGAGTTCAGTATTTTTAACATTGTTTGGTAACTCAGTTTTGCCACATATTTTCCATATTGTTCTAAATCATCTTCTTCTAGTCCAACTTTTGCAGCAATTTCCCTAATATTTTTCATATCTTTTTGTTTTTCTTGAGCTATTTCGATATCTGTTTTCATAATAATCATCATCGTATCGAGTGTTAGTTGAAAGTTTTTTATGGTTTCGCTTAAAAAGTATTTTCATAGCTATAGAAATCCTAGATGCGGATGGACTCCCCAATGAAGATAGATATGAAGTTAGTAGTTTTTGTTTGTCAAATGTCATGTTTTTTAATTGAAATGCTCTCATGATATCACTTACTAATCTGGTATACTGTTATTTTCATGATAGAATGAATAAAGAAACTAAAGCCTTATTTCTCTCATCTATTATCCTCTTACTTCTACTAAAACCCCCTACAAGTTTTAGCAGTACAGAAATCATAACATCAACTATAGAACATAATGCTTCTATTTATGAAGAAATCTACATTTTTTCAGATAATGATTTCTCAAATTACAGCTGTTCTGGAAATGGATCAATAGTTAATCTTGTTTGTTTGTCAAATAGATACGTTCTAAAATGCCCGAGTTCTTTGAGCCCTATAACATGCTTATGTGATTATTCTTATGAAATGTGAACATCCTCAATGCAACACTGAAGCTGATATTCTATTCTATTGTAGATTCTGTAGAGGGTCTTTTTGTCAGGACCATAGAGATGCACAAAATCATAGTTGTCCATCTTTAAGACAACCAAGTCAGTCTACACAAGATACTCAACAAGGATCACCTCAAGGTCAAGTTAGAGCAGAAGATGTTATGCGTAGAATTGCTTATGGTGTTGCCCAAGCAGCTCAACAAGCAGCTAAACAACAACAAGCAGCTCAACAACCAATTTACTTTGAAGATGAGAAGAGTCAAAAAGAATTCATTGAAAAAAGACTTACATCCTCGGGAGAGCTATTCTCATTAGGTAATGAAATTTTGGATATATTATTTGGATTTGCACTAATTGTTCTTGTTTTTGGATTCTTTCAATATATTACTAGTGATACCAACAGATGGTGGGGTTTTGCAATCGCAGCAATATTGGTAGGGACAGCTTTCTTACCTCATGAACTTGCTCACAAGTTTGTCGCTATTCGAAAAGGTCAATTTGCTAGATATATTTTGTGGGTAAGAGGATTATTATTCACTCTACTTACGCTAATAATTGGTATTGGGTTAATAGTTCCTGGTTTCGTATCTATTGTTCCAATGAAACGACAGATGGACAAAAAAGACTTAGGCATGGTAGCTATAGCAGGACCAGCTACAAACGCAGTAATTGGAACCATAAGTCTAATCATAGGATTTCTGACATATAGTGGATCTGCTTTTACAGGTCCATTAGCTATAACTAGTTTATTATGGGGAAATCCTAACATTTTCATCCTTGTAGCTCAATTTAACGGTTTGATTGCACTCTTCAATTGTATTCCACTCTGGCAATTAGATGGTAAAAAGATTCTTAATTGGAATAAAATAGCATATTTTGTTCTTGTTGCAATTAATTTAGCTATTGTTATACCGACATTCATCCTCAATCCTGGTTTCTTAGCTGGAGGATAAAACTTATTTTTCTTCAATCCAGTATCAAAAAGGATAATTATGTGTAAAGAACAATTAGCTAAAGGATGAACAAGGCATTGCTGAGAGCATTTGCTCAATGATGAATCATAGTTAGACTGAAATTATATTTTGTCTAGAATTTTATGCCTTTCTTTTTTTATTTCCTCTAAGTTCTTAAGATTCAACATAGCCATAGTTGCCTTCATCTCAAGTATGTAAGTGGATAGTAATTTCCTGCATTCCTCTAATCCACCTTTTCCTATTGAACGTAAAATGGGTAGGGCTAATGAAACATAATCTGCACCAAGGAGTAAGGCTTTTACTGCATCAAATCCACTCCAAACCCCTCCAGAAGCGATTATCTTGATATTTTTATCTTTAGCAAAACTAACAGTATTTAGAAGGCTATCTTTAGTTGATATCCCCCAGTTAAGGAATTCATCAGAAAGATGTTGAGCTTTATCGTTACGATAGTATTCAATTCGGGACCAATTTGTGCCTCCAGCTCCAGCTATATCGATAGCATATATATCAAGTTCAGTCAAGGTTTTAGCATCGTTTTTTGTTAACCCAGTCCCTACTCCTTTGATGATGATAGGAGTTGTGAAATCCTGCATGAGTTCTTTGATCTTGGCGGATATATTGGTATATATCTTGTCTCCCTCATTCTGAACAAACTCTTGCAAAGGATTAATATGGATAGCTAGAGCGTCAGCTCCGATCATAGAAACAGTTTTCTCAGCTTCCTCTTGGCCATAACCTTGAAAGAACTGAGCTATTCCTAAATTAGCTATTAAAGGGATTTTTGGTGCTATATGTCTAACTTCGAAAGTATTAGTAAGTTCAGGATCTTCAATAGCAGCACGTTGAGAACCCACACCCATTCCTATCTGGAACTCACTACAAACTCGTGCAACAGATTCGTTAAAGACTCTTCCATTTTTACTTCCTCCAGTCATTCCAGAAACTAATATTGGAACCTTGATTTCCTTTGAAAGAAATTCTGTGGATAAGTCAACTTCATCGGGAGATGTGTTAGTTAAAAGAGAAGGTTGGATAGTAATTTCATCAAACCCATTGGTTATTCCTTTGTACTGAACATCATTTTCTAAACATAAAAAGATGTGTTCATCTTTCCTGGAAGAGGTTGAGGATGAATCTTCTTTTTCCATAGGTGCTAATATATGACCTAAAATATAAACTTGTAGTTGAAAAAATCGGTTTGGAAAGTATGAGCAAATTTGTATCAAACGGAAAGGTTCATATTACTGAAACGACATATACGAAAAAAATTAGAGTTTAGAGTGTTAAAAATGGAATTCTGTCCAGAATGCGGAAAATTATTAATCCCAAAGAAAAAAGGAAAATCAAAAATTCTAGCTTGTGCAAAGTGTGGATTAGAGCTTAAACTCAATAAAGATGGAGGATATGATGTTCAAGACGAAGTTGAACACAAAGCTAGCGAATTAACAGAAGTTATTGTTGTTGAAGGTGAGGCTGGCTTATCCGAAGCAGAATTAGAAGAGAGAAGAGAGAGATTTATCGAAGGGATAGACTTCTTTGAAACAGAGTAATCCATACGGATTGAAAACAGCATGTCAGAATTTTTATCTTTGGTAATGGTTCGATTTTCAGAGATAGCTATAAAAGGTGCAACAACTCGCAAATGGTTTACGAGTCGCTTGATTTCACATATAGATTTCTTGTTAAAAGCTCATAATATCACTGATTTCCAAATCATTAGAGAATATAGTAGAGTTTTTGTAAAATCAACTGAAAATAAAAAGGTTGAATCTATAATCTGTTCTTTTGTTCCTGGAGCTGTAAGTACAAGTGAAGTTTTTCTATGTTCTTCCAAGATTGAAGAAATAAACTCATGCGTTGAACAACTATTTTTCTCAAAGTTTCCTAAAGGTTCTTCTTTTTCAGTTAAAGCAAAACGTTCAGGAAAGCACCCTTATACAAGTGTTGAACTAGGTGCAAAAATTGGAGAGTTCATTTTAGAAAATAACGAAGACAAGGAATTGAGAGTAGATCTTACAGAGCCAGAATATACTCTTAAAGTTGAAGTAAGAGATGACAAGGCATATGTCTTCGATGAAACTCAGAAAGGATTGGGTGGATTGCCTGTTGGAAGTCAAGGAAAAGTGCTTGTACTAGTTACAGGGGTACAGGAAGACATTTCCAATATTATTCAACTCTATAAACGAGGAGCAGTAACCCTTATCTACTCTCTACAACAGAACTCAGAGATAGATAGTGGCTTTAAACAATCTATTACTCAAATTCTAAACCTGCAACCTCAGTTAAAAGCGAGAGAAAAAGAAATTTACTTTGTTAAAGAAAACTTCGACATCAATCATTTGTTGGAATATTACAAGCTTAACAAATGTTTAGGGTTAGCATTGTCAAAAGTAGTTTTTAATGATATTGAGAAAGACTTACCAGTGAAGATCCCAATTTTTGTTCCTCATCTTGTAGATGATGTAGATGAAGAGGAAATTGCGAAAGTATTAACAATTGCTATCTAATTCTTGCTTGACTATTGTACCATTTGGTTCTGTTTCAGAAAAAACTATACCTTGGAACTTTTCTACTTTGATATTTTCGTTTTTCCAAGCATCCATTGGCAAATATGCTTTTCTACATGTGTAAGAGAGAAATTCTTCAGCACTCCATCCTTGCTCAATTGGAACTTGAGGTAATAGCAATCCTTGAAACCGACCTAGTTTTACAATCAACCCATCTCCAGGTACAATAATTTGTTCAAGCAGATTCTCAGGGGAAGAATATTCGATTTCTTGAGGAGGAGTCATTATTGTTACTTCAAAGATAAGATTAGGTAGTTCTTCTTCCCTTACTGGTGGAAACCGCGGATCATTTAATGTGGAAGCTTTAGCTAAATTTATTACTTCTTCATAGAGTGGGTCAATACCTATTATGTAACCTATACACCCTCGAAGATGATGTTCACCTTTATCTAAGGTTTTGACGGTCACAAATGCACCAGTCACAGATTTGGCTTGTTCAGGTATAGGTTCTAGAGGTTGTGGAGTTTTCTCTCCCTTAATCCAGATTTCAGCTGCATGACGAGCCAATTTAACAAGATAAATTCCTGTTTTCTCCTCAATTTCCATATTTACCAATTACTCCAATTTCTTAATAGTCTTTTTTATTTCTGTCCAATGACTCCCTAACCAGTAAACCTTCGAACAAGAATCACATTCCCAGAATTCTTCATATTTCTTAGCAGTTCCTTCTAGTATTCTATCTATTATCTCAACCTTATTCCTTGAGGAGAGAGAACCATTGCACCTACTACACCTCATTGCGGTTGGTGGAACAATAATGGAAAGATTCAATGTTCCTTTGATATATTGGAGTTGATCAGAAATATCAGTCAAAGTTAAATGGATTGACTGGGTTTGTTGCTTTTTGCATGAGGAAACAACTGATTGAGAACTAGATAGAACTATTCTGCCATTCTCTTTAGATTCCTTTATCATTTCTTCAATAGTCTCTTCCCTTCGATAAAGTGTATCGTAGCCTAAAAATCTAAGGAAACGGGTTAATTTTCCAAACATCGAATCTGCATAAAATCTAAACATTACTCTCTATCAACTCTTCAGGAGCGCAATTCTCGCACAAATATTGTCCTTTACTGAATAACAATCCTTCAGAATATTCTCTACAGTCATCACAATAGCCTGCAATATCTTCTTTGGTTCCAGAATCAGATGTTTCTTCACCCATAACTTTGAGATACTCTTGCTCTAGCAAAATGAGTTGTGGTACAACCTTGAAGATATCTGTATCAGTACATATTCCAGCAATTTTGCCATCTTTTCCTAAAATAATCAGATGTCTAATACCATCTTTGAACATTGTTTGCATTGCTTGAATTATAGTTAAGGATGGAGAAGCAGTAATTACAGGGGAAGACATAACTTCTTCTGCTGTTACTTCATCTGCTTTTTTGTTCTCTGCAAGAACGTGTTTTATTAGGTTCTCCTTTGTTATAATCCCTATTGATTTTTCTTCTGAATCTACAACAACAACTGAGCCTATTCTATTTTCAATCATTAGTTTTGCACATGCTTCTACCGAAGTATCAGGTAAAACAGTATATACATTTTGTGTCATGATTTCTTTTACAGCCATCGTCGAAAATCGATTTCAATTTGCAAACCTACTATTGTTCTTAAGTAATAAATAGCTGAAGTTGTTTTAAAGGTTTTACACTACATATCATTTTACTTACAGCTTATACACTTAGATTAATTCCGCATCTCCAGGGATGAAGGGTAGTATTTCATTCACTGTAACTGAGTCAAACATATATTTTTCATCATCCGGACAGAGATCGTAGAGTTTTTCTCGTATGTCTTTAGCTATTTGTCCTTTTGGAGAATCACCGGGTTTAATTGACACATAGAATTCAGTTTTTGAATCAATAACATTTGTAGGTCCCCCTATTATCTGTATATATTCATCATGGATGATGATCCCAATTGAATGGTCTATTTCTACGTTCTTGAAATAATTCTTCTCTCCATAAATCATTACACTCCCTTTAGCAAGAAACTGCCCTGATGGTGCAGTTAGACTAACTTGGTCAGGTGAGACATAATAAACATCTCCAACTAATTTTTTATTCTTCCAGAGACTTGAATAAGTTAAAGCAAACACAGCAATATCTGCTTTGCTTTCTTCTTCCAGTTTGTTTTGACCATCTTTTACAACCACATAGGGAGCACCATGCACATCAGCATGAAAGAACAGATCATTATCATCTAGGTAGGTTTTGAGAATACGTTCATTTACCTTAGCGTCAGTTCCCCCAATCACAACAAATCCATCACATATCATCCAGTGGAATTTTTCATACCATTTCTTAGACCTTTTAACTAACAAGGGTTTGCTTTCGATTTCCTTCTCAATGGTTTCTTTTGTAGTCTCTATTTCACTTAACTGCTTCTTAGTTCGCTCAATAGCTGCTAAAGCTCCGGGTATTTTTCTTCTAGCTTTTTTCGCTTTCCCATAAAATGAATTAGCACTATCTGTTAATGTCATTGTAAAATCCAATTCCACAACTTCTTCCATACTTTTTTCTACATCAGACAACCTTACCCAGAGTTGTTTGGTTTTTGGGGTAATTTTCTCTAATACTAGAGCAGAAGGTATGCCTTTCTCTTTTCCAAGTGCAAGTTTCTCCTCGATGTCCCCCCAAGAGATATCATCTCGCCTAGCCTTTATAATAGTAGAGAGTAATTCATCTACAGCTGCAAAATTAGCATACAGAAGATCCCCTTTCTGCTTCTCTAGAATCTCCTGATTTCTTAGTGATTCAAGATGTTTCTCTTGCTGAGATAAAATCTTCTGAGTTTTACCCATCTTTCCTGAAACCTCGGTTTTATCCTCAGTGAACTCAGGTTCTTCCTCGGAAGAGGAAAAGAAATCATCTAAAGCTAAATCAAAAGAATCTATTTCCGAATGTTCCAGATCCTCGTAGCGGGAAAGAGGTATGGGGGTTATATCTACAACTTCTTCTTCATCAAGATATTTGGTATAAGCAAACTTCTTGTTAACTATGATATCTTGAAGTTTCTTGACTTCAGCAATTAGTGTCTGTTTTTCTCCCTCGTCTAAGTCTTCTACTGCTTTCTTATCTATCCCTGATTTTGTTAGAACATCTTTAGAATAAACTGGTCCAAGTCCCATTAAATCATTCAGACTATTAACAATTTTACCCTCAGAATTAGAAAGCATTTCGAGAGCAGCTGTTTCATCAAAATTTAGGATATTCTTATCTGAGGAAGGTGGGTATTGATATTCTTTTCCAGGATGAACATCTCGATCCTTCATTCTTCTATAATTGTAAGCGAGAATTATTTTGTTATTAGGACCAACTAAAACTATATTCCCTTCTCCAAATAGCTCAACAATTAGCTTATAGAAACTATCTTTGTAAGCTATTTCGAATACTACTACTCTATCTAATCCTATCTGATAAAAGTCTTTAATTGGTAGGTCTCGAATGTGTTTTCTCATTGATAAAATTTTATTGTTTGGAGTAGCAGGTTTCTTTCTGAAAAACTGTGTTGTATGGAATCTTTTTCCTAAATCTATGACTAATTCAAAGGGACTTTCAGTCGATTTACGAAACCTTAGTATAACAAGATTTTTCCCGATTGAATAAATATTGTTAGTCCAACTATCAATAATACTAGGGCGAATTTCCGCCACCAATGCTAAGATATCAACGCTTGAAAGATAAGTCTTCATTTAAATCACGCACGTTATGAAACTTAGCTAAACTTGCTTGAAGGCGTTTAGCTGTCGTTTAAGTAGGTCCCCTCACGTGCAATGAGGGGAAGAATCATGATATACATGATACACTTTGTTTTGCGCTTGATACTTGCTGGTTCAAGTACTACTAACTGAGGGACAGGCGATCTAGCACCTGCGAACCATCTTGATGGGTTCTTCGCCTAGTATTCAATTATATTATAAGCACATTTATTTATAAATCCGTAGAAAACTCAGTTGAAAAAAGTTTGGTTTAGGACTATTTCTATCAGCACTAGATTGCTCCAACAAAATTGAATCGGTTTTTGCTAATCAAATAATTTACATTCACATATCAGCCAAAGTAATCTTTTTAAACGAGGTTTGTTCTCCAGAGACCGAAAAAAACTTCACTCCTGGTGATTAATTTGGCCTTTGACCTAAAGAAAATATTCAATTGGATTAAAAATCTATTCAAACGAATGATAAATGGTATCAAGAACTCATTTGTTAGAATGTACAAGAATACAAAAGAGGGATTAAAACCCAAAAACATCAAGGCAAAAATCCTTGAAATGCCTCGAATGAATCAAGTTTATTGGTCTAAGCTCATAATAGGATTTTTTGTAGGACTATTTTTCGGACTTTTCAACTTCACAAATTGGATACCAGGATTACTTTTGTTGTTAATCTACATTGGGATGTCTGTAACTTGGTTCCTAGCTTTTAGAAAAATTGAAACTGGAATCAAAACCCGTCAATATTTCACTTCTGCATTATTTCAATATTTCATAACTGCAGTAGCTATTTGGACTTTAATCTGGAATATCATGTATGTCCCTGAGTCTAATTTCGAATATCTACCACTTGAATAGAAAAGAAAGTGAATACGATGAGCTCAAAGAAGAAGAGTAAAGAACCCGAAATTCCAGAAGAAAAACTTCTTCCTTTAATGGAGAGACCAAAATTTAGATTATTTTACTCAATTATGGTTTATACCACTTTTAGTGTTGGTATCATTCTCCTTATTCTCTCTTATTCAATTTGGGAAGGAAACATATATGTCATGTTCAGTGCTTTAGGCATCTTAGGTGTTGGAATCATTTTGATGACCATGAAATCTTCACGAAAACATTCAGCTCCACCTGAAGAAGAAAAAGAAAAAGATACAGACACACTTCAGATGAGAGCTAGAAGATAGCTATTTTTCTTATCTTTACAGATAGTCTTTTATTCTGTAATACGTTAGGGTTACCAATAATCATATATCCCGACAAAAATATTTAGATGAGAGAAATGGCTGAAATAGGATTTCAAGAAAAGGTTGGTAAATTTCTTAATAGATACGGTAAAGTTCAGAAACTTAAGGAAGAATCTTTAGACACACATAGCAGAATTCTTCCCTATATTGTGGAAAGTCAGGATCAAAAGTTTGCAGTTTTTGCATATCATTGGAAAAAGAGTATAGGAACTAACACTGTTATTCGTACTGAGCATCAGATACATGATATGAAATGTGATGGAGCTATAATTATTGGTAATAGATTCTCTCAAAATTCATATGATATGGTTAGTGATACTAACAAAAGAAGAACCACAAATATAATTCTAATCAAGATTCAAGAGATGGAAGAAATTCTTAATGTAATAGGGTCTTGAAAGAGTAGCTAATCGTCCATTTCTTACACCAAGAATACTCACATATTTTTTTAAAATTTTTTTAGTGAAAATTGGGTGAAAAATCAGTTGGAACAGATTACAGAAAACTTAAAAAACTCTCGCGATAAAGGGGATTAGCAAATGATATCACAGATACGAGAACCACTCTCGAAGATAGTGCAACCACTAATAATTTTCTTTGCAAAAATGGGAATACATCCAACCGTTTTTACCGTAATTGGACTACTTCTTTCAATAACTTCTGCTGTATTTATTGCAATAAATAATTTCTTGACAGCCTTCATAATCATCTGGTTTGCAGGTGCGATGGATTTCATTGATGGCGGTGTTGCAAGATATAACAAACTCGATTCCAAAAAGGGTTCATTTATAGACAGTATTACAGATAGAATCAGTGATGTTGCTGTTTTCAGTGCAGTCGTTATCCGATCAATCTATATCGAACCAAATGACAAAATTACTATTGGTGTTGGTATAGTCATGGTTGCTTCCACCCTTTTAATTAGTTATATTAGAGCAAAAGGAGAAAGCATTGGAATTGAAAAAATGGCTGTAGGAATAATGGAAAGAGGAGAGAGGTTCATGATATTAATGATATTGATGTTTGTTGGAATCTTAGTTCCAGATCAAGGGTTTATCACACCTCCACCAGGGGGTATGATGGAAGCTTGGGGATTATCATACTTCTCAATTGGTTATATGGTTCTTACCGCACTGTGTGTAATAACAGTCATTCAGAGATTTGTACATGTTTCTATCCAGCTTACTAAAGCAGAAACAATTGAAGATGTTCAAACACAGAAGTAATCGAAGAATAGAATCCAATTTTATTTTCTTCAGTTTACTGTAAAATACGTTTAGGTAGTCCGAAGGATAAACGTTTTATACTTCACATCTTTGTAAACTTGAGAAAAGGTGATTTTTTGGCTAAGAAAGGAAAAAAGAAACAAAGTATCAATGACATAAAAGCTGATAAACAAAAAGAACCTATCAAAGACTTCTCTCAAACTAAAGATATTGTTAAAGCATTATCTGAAGAAATTGGTCCTCTCGTTGAACAGTTTCTTGGTGCAATTTACAATGTGGATGTAGCAGAAACATTTGCTGATGCTTTAATTCGAATTTACAACAAACTTCTAGAAGAAGGTATCACCAAACAAACTGCTGAAAAAATCATGGTTGAATATTCAGCCAATGTAGATCGTTTTGCAGCAGTTCTCAAAAAGAAAAAATAAGTATTGTAGATTTATAACAACCTTCTAGTATCATCAAAGGTGTGTAGTAATGGGTTTAATACGGTCAATAAAAACACTGTTTTACGGGTTTATTATCAGGGTAAAACTGGTATGGTACACAAGGAAGAAACGAAAGAGCAAGAAGTTTACTAAAAGGATTCTTCACGCTAAATTAGGAAGAGTGAAACTAGATCAAAAAACCCTAGACAAAATCACCGAAAATTATCTTGATATTGGTGAGATTTTCCTTGACCGAAAAAATTTGAAAGCAGTATTCAGTTTTCATCGGTTTAATGACAAGAAAAAAAATTAACTTTCTGAACTCTTTTTCTTAGATATTTATTCTTCGATACTTTAGTAATGTTTATTTTAGCTAAGGAGAAGAGTTTTTCAGGTTATTCTATGTCTAAACCAAAGAAGTATAAAGGCGAAACAATCTACGATTATATTCCTGACTATTATTCATCTATAAACATTGAAAGTCCTGTTTTCACAAAACTTCCACCAGGACAAAAAGATGCGAGACTAAAAGATGTTGAGAGAGAGCTAGTTCAATATTGGGAACTATTACATCCAATGATCAGAGAATATTTGACAATGGTTATACGCTATATGAACCAATACAGTGAAGGATCTGAAGATTTAGAACATTTAAGACGCTCTTTAGATTTAGAATTAACAAACTCTTCAGAGTTATCTGAGGATAATAGAAAACTTAAATCTCAATTAGCTGATATTTTAGTTGAGAAAAAAGCTCTAGATGAAAAGGTAAATGATTTACTCTCAAATAAACCACAGATATCTAATGAAGAGATTCGAGCTATGAAGTTGACACTATCCACCAAAGCAGACATTTCAGAGGACAATATTGAAGAGCTGTTAAAGAAATCCGTTCAAGAAGTTCGTGAAAGCGATGAAATGAAACGAGCTAGAGATGATCGAGATAGAATGAAAAAAGAACTTGAAGACGCAAAAGAGCATTTTGAGAAAATTCAAGCAGAAGTAGGAATTACTTTTCAGAAGAAACTGCTAGATGCTCAGTCTAAAATCGATAAACTAGAAGAAGAATTATCTCAATTCAAATAAAATCGGTGAAAACATGAGAAAATGGAATTTCAAGGTAGTTTTAGCTGGGGATGGAGCTGTTGGTAAAACATCAATCCGAGAGAGATATATGGGGAGAGGATTTGAAGCTAGTTATTTGAAAACTATAGGTGCAGATTTTGCATCAAAGAAAATTCAAACTGATGAAGATTCCATTGCTTTTCAAATCTGGGATTTAGCAGGTCAAGATAGTTACCAAGCAGTACGAAGCACTTTTTATAAAGGAGCTTCAGCTGCGATTCTAGTTTTTGACTGCCAAGATCCAAAAACCATGACTAATCTATCAAGTTGGTTAGAGGAAGCTTCTAAGGGATCAAATAACGGTATACTTGTTTATTTCGTAATTGCAAATAAAGTGGATTTAGAAGAAAAGAGAAGAGTTTCAAGAGACATGGCACTTGAATTTTGCAAACGTTTAGAAGCAGAAACAGGAATTCACTTCTACTATAGTGAAACAAGTGCATTAACAGGCCAAAATATACAAGAAACTTTTGATTTCCTATCTTACAAATTATTGGAAGCGAACAATATACAAAGTAGTGCGCCTCCAGCTAAAATTGATGGTATTATTGATCTTAAAGAACATAAACAGCAAATTGTCATAACAGAGAAAGAAGGAGAAACGGTTGTTAGTACATCTGATGTGACCAAAGAGGATATTGATGCAATAAATCAGCGTATTGATACTATTGAAGATAGATTGAATACTATTCAAACAATTATCAAGAAAATAGTTCAAAAAATGCAAGAAGAATAGAGTGTTTGAACTCTATCTTACAACTTTTTTACCGCAGTCGGTACAAAATTCCGCTCCACTAACCAAAATTGATGAACATGCGGGACATCTTACATCTACTCCTAAAGTACTTGAAGAGTAAGCGTCTGTGGAGTTATGGGATAAGCTATCCTCAATTTCTTTAGAAGAATATGAACCTGTTTTCTTAACCCAATTCAAACTTGGAGGTTCAATATACTCTTTAATTGATTGTTCATAGAAATAGAAGGTGTTTACATCTACGAAGTTTACAAAAGTCAAACAAGCTGCAAGAAATAGTATGACAATTCCAACTAGTAAATATTCCCAAACAGCTACATTTGTTTCGGTAGCGGAAGTCAAGAGGGTAGAAACTATGTGTGAAGCTGGTGAAAAAATGGATAGGATTAGAGCTGCTGGAATTAGATACGAAAATACTATAACTTCTAAAGTTCTTTTTGCGCCTATTTTTGGGAACTGAACTGCATCTAGAAAGTCTTGAACAGTTCCTGCTTTTCGTAGTAGAGATAAAATCTTAGCAATTCGAAAGGTTGGAGAGAAGAAAGCAACCAGTAGAAGAATAACAATTGAAGGAACATATATTGAATCTGGTGAGTTTATGAGATCTGTATTAGGGAAAAGTAAATTCATACAAATTGCAGAAATTGCACTTATTAATCCTACATGAATTACTTGAATAAAGGTGAATGATAAGAAATTTGATTTGCTAATTGCAAGAGGTTGATCTTCCCAACTAGAGATAATCTGGGCAGTTTTGAAACTGCTAAAATATGAGAGCCAAAAGTATAAAACAGCAATACAAGTAGCGAGGAAAATTGCTAACCAATTTGAGGGGATCAATCTTGAAGTTGTTAGTACTATAATACTTGAGAACAATACCAAAAAAATAGAGATTATCATGTTAAGACTGCCTAGAAACAATCCTTCAAGAATCGATAGTTGTTTGAATTTCTTGAAATCTATTTTAGGAGATTTGAATCCATCACTATAACTAATTTGACTTTTCATACTAAATGGAACGAGATTTTCAGACACTTGCCAAGCATATGGGGTTTTATCAGCAATAAAATCACCATCAATAGGTTTGGTTTCCAAAGGTTCATCTCTGAAGAAAGTCTTTGAATTTGGATGACCTGAAGGTAAATCTAAGGCTGAAACAATGGTGTTAGAGGGTTTTTTTGCTTCGTCCACTAGTTCTGTACCACATACAGAACAGAATATGACTTTGTCTGGAAAGGTTGAGTTACATATGTGACATTTCTTATTAGAAATAGGGCTCACCTAAATTAACATTGTAACTTTCTTTATATAATTCGGCAATACGTGGATATTTTTAGGGATATTCCCCAGCGTTTGAAAAGGAGAGAAAATTGTTTTTTATCTAACATTTAACCATTTCGTGCAGTTTAAATATTTTGAAGAACGTATAGGACTTGGTTAATATTCATGAGTGAGTCTCCCAAAGAAAAAAATCAAACATTTTCTGATTTTATTTCCTTAGCAAAGAAAATTGAAGAAATTGTTGAACTAACCCCTGATATAAAACAAGAAGACAAGCTCATCGAAGAAAAAGTACTCAAAGATTCTGTATCTCAAGATATCGTAGTTTCTCATGAAAAAGATCTTTTGGAAGTCGAACAACAAACATCGAAATTAGAAGAGAGTATATTGGTAGTAGCAGAGAAAACAGAGCCAAAATACGATCAAAAGAAGATGGAAGATTTACTTCAAATTGAAAAAGAACTAATGGAATTTTATTCCGGAGCTAAAATCCAAGTTTCTGATTTTTACTACAAACAAGAAGATAGAAACGAAACAGATATCATCAATGGAATTAAATCAAAACTTCAATCTATTGATAAAATATCTGTTAAGAAGCAAGAAACCCTAGGTTTACCTTTTGCTTTGTGTAAATTAGAGGGAAAATATCAAGCTATTATACCTATTGAAATTGATAGAATTAAACTACCAACACTTATGATAGAATCGAGTAAGAATTTTAAATTGTTAAATGTCAGCGATGAAGAAGTGCTTGATTTAACTGATAATGAAAAGAAAATCTGGAATCAGGCTTTTACCCGTTTTCAGATCAAGTTAACTCAGTTAATTAGTAGTAAAGCCAAGGAAAACCTAAGTAAAACCTCTCCAAAAATGAAATTAGTAAAAATCGACCCTTCAAGGATTCAGCAATTCATCAAGGAATATGAAGAGAAACTGCGTAATCTACAAAATTACCAACAAGAAATATTGAATCATCTTAATGATATCAAAGAACTAATTACAGAAGAGAAGTCTTTCTGGAGAAACGATGAAGAATTCTTTAAGGCTAAACAAGAACTCAAAAAACAATTACTAGGGTTTGAAGAGAAACATCTGAAACATAGTAGAGAAGCACAAGTTGATTTTGTTAAATTAAAAAGAATACAGAAAAAACTTGACATTAGAACTAAGAAATTCAAAATTGATGAGAAAAAGAATAAACAAATTCCAAGAGCAGAGAAGGAACAACTAATCAAAGAAGTAAGAGAATTTCAGAGTAAAAAAATCCAACTACAAGAAAACATTGACTATACTAGAAAAATGGAAGAGACGTTGAAAAGGTGGGTAGAGATAATTTCTGATTCTGACATGGTTCAAGTTAACAAAAGGGTGTTAGAAAACTATTCCGAAGGGTTAATTGAAAAACTTCATTCTTTCACTGATATACACGACGTTGATAGCATATTTGAGGACTCAATATTAGTTAATTCCAATCTTGAAGACATTGTCATTCATGTTATTTATATTCCAACTACATTTTATACTTTCAAAGCAAAACAGGGAGATAAGAATATAGAAGGAAAAGCAATCTTCCTGTCACCCACGCAAGAGATAATTTTGCTTAATCCATCTGTGATTTGAACCAAACAACCACATTTCACCCGTACTACGTGTAATAGGTCTTTAAACAACTTTATTAGTGCATGTTTGTCTAAAGAATTTAATGAGAAAAGAGATTGTTGTCTGCGAAGAAGTTTCTAAACACTTCGTTATTGGTACAAATGTTGTGAAAGCAGTTCAAGGAGTTAGTGTAAGCTTAGGAGAAGGAGAATTCACATCAATAGTTGGACCATCAGGAAGTGGTAAAACAACTCTATTGAATTTGATAGGAACATTGGAGGTTCCAACAAGAGGTAGAGTGATAATTAGAGACGCAGATCTCAGCAGTCTTTCACCATTGGAATTGATTCATTTCCGAAGAAAGAATCTAGGATTTGTATTCCAATTTTTCAACTTAATTGAGGGGTTGACAGATGAGGAAAATATAGAACTTCCTTTAGTATTTGATTCTGTCCCTTATGAACAAAGAAAAACCAGAGTAAACCAGATAATCAAAGAATTTGAATTAGATCATCTGAAGGGAAAATTTCCCGAAGAATTAAGTTCTGGAGAAAGGCAAAGAACAGCAATCATGCGTGCATTGATTAACAACCCTGTCATGATACTCGCCGACGAACCAACTGGAAATCTAGATACAAAAACAGGTCAAGCTGTATTGGATCTGTTCAAAGAATTGAACGAAGAACGTGGTACTTCAATCACTTTAGTGACGCATGATTTAGCAGCTGCTAAGAGAGCCAGTAGAATTCTTCATATGCATGACGGAAAAGTAACTTTTGATCAAAAGGATTTAGATGCTGAAATACCAGAACCTAAGGCTAAAATCTAAAAAACAAGCACTTTTTAGAATTTCCCGAATTTCTACCTACTTATATATGTTTCCCCTAGTTAGAAGATAATACTTATAAAAGCACATAAACGCTTCCATATAATTAGTGACTTCACTATTACTCATATTTGAGTAAAAATTTCGCGGAGAAAAATATATGTCATTAAGAGGATTCATTATTAGAAGAACCATATATATTGTCCCTGTTATGCTAGGAATTACATTAATGAATTTTACTCTAATTAATGTAAGCCCAGGTGATCCGGTTGTTGTAAGAATCGGCCTTATTCATTGTGAAACGGCAGAGTGTTACAACCAGGCGTATAACTCGGAAGCTTATGAAATGGGGCTCCTAGACAGTGAGATGTATACTGTACCTTGGTTTACCAGATATATTGACTTTGTTAATGATCTACTGCATTTTGATCTGGGGAATAGTTGGTACTATACTCAGGCGGGAGAAGGTGTTCCGATCGCGCAAATTATATCAGAACGTGCAATATACACTTTAGTACTCAATATTCTGTCGTTTATCTTCTCGCTTTTACTGGCTACAGCAATAGGTGTAGTCTCTGCAACAAGACAAAACTCATTCTGGGACAGATCACTCACTGTAGCAATGCTGCTAGGATACTCCATGCCACTGTTTTGGCTAGCTAAGCTTCTAATGTTATTGTCATTCCAGTTGTTTAATTTTACTGGAGTTGCCAACAAGGACGCTTTCAGAAAACCGCTGTTTCTGAATCCGCAGTTTTACAAGTACCTGATACTACCAACATTAGCGCTAACTCTAGGGGGGTTAGTGTTTATGGCAAGGCTAGTTAGGTCACAACTGCTGGAAATTCTGAGACAAGACTACATTACGACGGCGAAAGCGAAAGGGTTGGACAATAGAGCAGTAATCTATAAACATGCATTCAGAAACGGATTATTACCAATAGTAACTATTATTGGAAATTCACTACCTGGATTGCTAGCAGGCTCAGTCATGATAGAAAGTGTTTTCGGCTGGCCAGGAATAGGAACAGTATTTCTTGAAGGAGCGCTCTTCAGAGATTATCCGCTCATGATGGCTACGAACACGATCTTTCCGCTATTGTTTCTAATAGCGCGTTTACTTACGGATATTACGTACGTGTTTATTGACCCGAGGATTAAGTATTAAGGTGTAAAGAAATGGCAACTGTAGATGAACAACGAGATGAATTTCTACTCGATGAAAAAACACTCAGAGAAATCGAAACTATGAAAGGTGCTGGACAATGGTCAATTGTTTGGCGTCGTATCAAAAAAGACAAGATGGGAATGCTTGGTCTTTACATCGTTTTATTCTTAATCCTAATGGCCTTTACTTCATGGATACTGTTAGCATTCGATAATTTCTTGACAAAACGAGATATTATTTGGGGCGACCCCAATAACCCTATCAGTTTAAACAACTTGTATGTCGAGCTGTGGGTGCCGGGAATGCCTAAGGATAGTCCTATAGTCTTATTCAACCATCCTAGATATCAATTCGCAGATCAAGCCAAATTACCTCCATCATTTTTGCATCCATTTGGAACCGATAGAAATGGACAAGACATGTTATCCAGAGTTTTCTTTGGAGCAACTGTTTCATTAGCTCTTGGTTTTATTGGTCAGATGACAACGGTAATCATTGGTACGTTCTTAGGAGCGATAGCTGGATTTTATGGTGGTGCAATAGACGATATTTTACAGAGAATTATTGAATTACTATACTCCATGCCAGGATTCATATTGATGATTTTCATCATTGTGTTATTCGAAGACGTGAACATACCGGGTGGCCGGTACGCGGTGGTAGTTATCTTCTTCAGCCTTATCGGTTGGGGAGGTACGGCGCTCATTGTCCGTTCGAACTTCTTCTCGCTTAAACAGCAAGATTTCGTGGAGGCGGAAAAAGCATTGGGGGCGAGTGACATGCGGATTATCTTCAAACATATTCTGCCGAACTCGTTAGCACCGCTTATCATTATAGTTACGCTGGGTATTGCGAACACGATCTTCCTGTTTGCAGCTTTAGCTTTCTTCGGATTCGGAGATCCTAACGCTGTCAGCTGGGGAGACGATCTCAATAAATGGCAAAATGATCTACTCGAATATCCGTGGATGCCGATGTTTCCAGCATTGTTTATCTTTTTCACGGTATTAGGGTTCAACCTACTCGGTGACTCCTTAAGGGACGCTTTAGATCCAAGGCTAAAAGACTAAAAGTCTTTTTCCACCCTTTTTCTTTTTATTTTACTTTAATTAGTGTATAGTAGTTTGAGGTGTTATTGGATACATTGAAAGCATTCTCTGATATGTGGGATGCCATATTTCCTGGTGTTTAATTAATGATGATGCACAAAATTTCAATATTGCTATTATTATCACCTTTGTATGCCCGAACTTATTGAAAAATACAAAATCTACTGTCTTGAAGTCACTTTCAAAGCTGCTAACTCTACAGTTAGTCTGCAAGAGAATCATCCTGCTTATCAGCTAGAGATTCATAATCCGAAAGACAAACCTGCTACCTTAACTTATGAGGTGTTTCTTATTTCAGGCTTAGGTATAGATACAGGAACATACCCTTCCGTAGAAATACAACCTGGTGAAACTAAAACAATAGAAGGTCGCCCTTTAATCTCTAAGCAATTAACACCAGATGATAAATTCTACATAATCTTCACCAAGAAGAATCGAGGAGCAGTTTACCACATTCTTATGTCACCACTATATCTTCTGTATGGAGTAATGCACATCTATGTCTTTCTAGCAGCTATCCTTCGAGGAGGATATCAAAATGCGAAAGATGGTTTGGATATGCTGGCGATGAAGTTCACACACAAGGAGAAAGAAGTAGCATTCCAAAGACAATAAATTTGCTAAGTTCTAAAGAAATTTACATATCTTCTTTCAATTCTTTTTCTTTTTGTTATAATCTTAAAACAGCTCTGGCTAATTAGAGTAATCTTTTTTGATATTTAACCAATTTTTCGAGAGTATTACTTATATAGTTGTTAAATCTGATTTTAATCATGTCAATTAAAGTTACAACAGATGTAACCACATGCATCCCAAAGGAATTTGCAG